>JBFFSW010000308.1:0-2504 GCA_041572195.1 Thiohalomonadaceae bacterium
GGTCATCAGCACCGGGCGCGAGTCGCCGAAGTCGAGATCCTCCCGGGTGAAGGCATGGTGGTCCGTGAAGGGATGCTCGACGACCGCGATACCCATGCCGGCCAGCATCGCGAAGAAGCGCCCCGGGTTGCCGATCCCGGCCACCGCGTGCACGGTGCGTCCGGTGAAGTCCCAGGGGTCGCGCCGCTCGCCGGTGGCGAGGTTCTCGAACCCCTCCACCTCCAGCGCCAGGGCCACCTCGCCCTCTTTCGCATCGCCGCCGTTGGCGACCACGAAGTCGACCGAGCGCAGCCGCCGCGGCGGCTCGCGCAGCGGCCCGGCGGGCAGCGGCAGGCGATTGCCCAGGCGGCGTTCGCCATCGATGAGGGCGATCTCGATATCGCGACCGAGCCGGTAATGTTGCAGGCCGTCGTCGCTAAGGATCACATCCACCCCCTGCCCCAGCAGCAGCCTCGCCGCCGCCGGGCGATCACCCCCCACCGCCACCGGCACCCCGGCGCGTAGGGCCAGCAGCAGCGCCTCGTCGCCGACCTCGCGCGGGTCGCTGTCGGCGCTGACCAGAGTGGGCGACTCGGCGCTGCCGCCGTAGCCGCGACTGACGATGCCGGGGGTGTAGCCCCTCTCGCCGAGCATGCGCGCCAGCCACAGCACCATGGGGGTCTTGCCGCTGCCGCCGACGCTGATGTTACCGACGATGATTACCGGCACCGGCAACCGCTCGACCTTCATCAGGCCAAGGCGGAAGAAGAGGCGGCGCAGGGCCGCCAGCAGGGAGAAGATCAACGCCAGCGGCAGCAGAATCCAGGCGGCTGGAGAACCGCCGTACCAGAGCCGCTGCAGCAGCGCCTCAAGCACCCTCGCCCTCGTCGCGGAACTGCAGCCGGTGCAGGGCGGCGTAGGCGCCATCGGCGGCGATCAGCTCGGCGTGCGAGCCGCTCTCGATGATACGCCCCTGGTCCAGCACCACGATGCGATCGGCGCCCTCGATGGTGGAGAGGCGGTGGGCGATGACCAGGGTGGTACGGTCCTTCATCAGCTCATCCAGGGCGTCCTGAATGGCCCGCTCCGACTCGCTATCCAGCGCCGAGGTGGCCTCGTCGAGGATCAGGATGGGGGCGTTCTTGAGCAGCGCGCGGGCGATGGCCAGACGCTGGCGCTGACCGCCGGAGAGCAGCACGCCGTTCTCCCCCACCAGGGTGTCCAGGCCGTCGGGCATGTCGCGGATGAACTCCATGGCGTGGGCCAGCTCGGCGGCCCGCTCGATGGCCGCACGGTCGGCGCCGCCCAGGCAGCCGTAGGCGATGTTGTTGGCGATGGTGTCGTTGAACAGGGTGATGTGCTGGCTCACCAGGGCGATGTGCGAACGCAACGACTCCAGGGTGACCTCACGCACATCCACCCCATCCAGGGTGATGCGCCCGGCGGCCGGTTCGTAGAAGCGCGGCAGCAGGTTGGCGAGGGTGGTCTTGCCGCTGCCGGAGCGCCCCACCAGGGCCACGGTCTGGCCCGCGGGCAGCTCCAGGTCGATGCCCTTGAGCACATCCCCCTTCTCCGCGTTGTAGGCGAAACGCAGCTGCTCGAAGCGCACCTCACCGCGGATGGACTCCAGGGTACGGGTGCCGGAGTCGGGTTCCGGCTCCACGTCGAGGAAGGAGAAGATGGAATCGGCGGCGGCGATGCCGCGTTGCAGGCTGGCGTTGATCTTGGTCAGGCGCTTCATCGGCGCCAGCACCATCATCATCGCGCCGATGAAGGAGACGAAGGTGCCGACGCTCATCTTGCCACCCACCGCGTCACCGGCGGCGATGTAGATCACCCCGGAGGCGCAGGCGGCGGCGATCAACTGGACGATGGGCACGCTGGCGGCGCTGGTGGTCTCCAGCTTCATGTTCTGTTTGCGGTTCTCCTCGTTGGCCTGCTCGAAGCGCCCGCGCTCGTAGGCCTCGCCGCCGAAGGTCTTCACCACCCGCTGGCCGTCGATGGTCTCCTCGGCGATGCGGGTGACATCCCCCACCGAGTGCTGGATACGCGAGGAGTAGCGGCGAAAACGCTTGGAGATCCAGGTGATGAGCTGGGCGATGGGCGGGCCGCCGATGAGCAGCACCAGCGCCAGCACCCAGTCGATGTAGAACATGTAGCCCAGCAGCACGATCACCGTCAGTGAGTCGCGCACCAGGATGGTGATGGCGTCGGTGGTGGCGATGGCCACCTGCTCCACGTCGTAGGTGAGGCGCGAGAGCATATTGCCCGCCGGGGTGGAGTCGTAGTAACTCACCGGCAGACGCAGCATATGATGGAAGATGCGCCCACGCAGCCCCTTGATCACCGCGCGGGCCACGTGCGCCATCCAGTAGGCGGCGGTGAAGGAGGCGATGCCGCGCACCAGGAACAGCAGGATCAGGGCCACCGGAGTCCAGGTGATGATGCGTGGGTCGTGCTCGACGAAGCTGCCGTCGAGCATCGGCTTGAGCATGGCGACGAAGGCCCCTTCGGTGCCCGCCACC
>JBFFSW010000309.1:0-2484 GCA_041572195.1 Thiohalomonadaceae bacterium
AGGTGGATCCGCTTACCGAGGCCGATGTCTACATGGCCTACGGCCGCTTCCAGCAGGCCGAGGAGCTGCTCAAGGAGGCGATCGAGGAGAACCCCGAGCGCGCCGAGCTGCACGTCAAGCTGCAGGAGCTCTACTACAAGAACAAGGATGCCGCTGCCTTCGCCGCCGCCGCCGCCGCCACCTATGCCCTGCTCGAAGGCAGTGGCCCGCTGTGGGAGAAGGTGCTGGTGATGGGTCACGAACTCTGCCCCGACAACGAGCTCTTCGCTGCCGCCCCCGAGGGCGTCAGCCTGGAGGAGGGGGGCGAGACCGATGGCGAGTCGGTGCTGGCCGAGGACGAGGTGCTGGATATCGGCCTCGACCTGGACGAACTGGCCAAGGAGATGGAGTCGGTCTCCGCCGCTGGTGAGGATATCGACCTGGGGCTGGATTTCTCCGACCTGGAGGGGCTGGACCTGGGCGGCGTCGAGGATGAGGAGCCCGCAGCCGAGGCGGAAGAGGCCCCCGCCGCCGAGTCCATCGAGGACAGCGGTGAGATCGACTTCGGTCTCGACGACCTGGACTTCGGTGGTGGTGAAGAGACCGTGAGCGAGGCCGAGCCCGAGGCGGAGCTGGAGTTCGATATCGGCGACTTCGGTGCCGAGGAACCCGCGGCCGAGGAGCCCGTCGAAGCGCCCGCCGAGACCGATGACAACGCCATGGAGTTCGACCTGGGCGGCCTGGAGTTCGGCGGCGAGAGCGCCGAGGAGGCCCTGGCCGCCGAGGAGCCCAAGGGCAATGAGATGGAGTTCGACCTGGGTGACCTCAACCTCGGCGGTGAGGCCGAGGAGGCCCCGGCCGTAGAGGAGCCCAAGGGCAACGAGATGGAGTTCGACCTCGACGCCATGGCCGAGCTGGACCTGACCGAGTCGGTGGATGCCGGCGTCGAAGCCGAGGCCGAGGCCCCCGCCGCCGATAACGATCTTGAGTTCGACATGGGTGATCTCGATTTCGCCCTCGGCGAAGTGGGCAGCGGCGAGACCGCCGAGTCCCTGCTGGAGGGTGCCGAGGAGGAGCTCGCCGGCGACGAGGAGGGCGACGACGGGGTGGAGTTCGACCTGAGCGGCCTGGATGACCTTGATCTCGGTGGCGACCTCGGTGGCGAGCTTGAAGCCGAGGCTGAGGCCCCCGCCGCCGAGTCGCTCGGCGACTTCGACCTGGAACTGGACGACACCCTGCTTAGCGAGGGCAGCGAGGTGGCCACCAAGCTGAACCTGGCCCAGGCCTACATCGGCATGGATGACAAGGAGTCTGCCCGTGGCATGCTGGAAGAGGTGATGGCTGCGGGCAGCGACGAGCAGAAGGCCCAGGCCGAGGAGCTGCTCAAGCAGCTGCAGGGCTAAGTCCGTCGAGTAGAAGATGAGGCCCGCGCGGCGCTACGGCGTCGCGCGGGCTTTCTCGTTAATAGAATGAGGTTGTAGCGCATGCGCATCGCCGCCTGTGTCGAATATGACGGCAGCGACTACCACGGATGGCAGTTGCAGGAGGATGGGCTGGCCACCGTGCAGGGCGCGGTGGAGCAGGCCCTGTCGCGGGTCGCCGCCCATCCGGTGCGGGTGCAGTGTGGTGGTCGCACCGACACCGGGGTGCACGCCACCGGCCAGGTGATCCACTTCGACAGCGATGCCGTGCGCGATGAGCGTGCCTGGGTCTTCGGCGCCAACGCCAACCTACCCAAGGGGGTGGCTCTGCTCTGGGCCAAACCGGTCAGCGACGAGTTCCATGCCCGCTTCAAGGCTACCCGCCGCGCCTACCGCTACGTCATCTACAACCGCGACGTGCGCCCCACCTTCCTCGCCCACAAGGTGAGCTGGGACTTCCGCCCGCTGGAGGTGGAGCGCATGAACCAAGCCGCCCAGTACCTCATCGGCGAGCACGACTTCTCCTCCTATCGCGCCCTCGGTTGCCAGGCCAAGAGCCCGGTGCGTACACTCCACCGTCTGGAGCTGAGCCGCCGCGGCGACTTCATCTTCCTCGACATCGAGGCCAACGGCTTCCTCCATCACATGGTGCGCAACATCGTCGGCGTGCTCTCCGCCATCGGCAGCGGCGAGCGCGAGCCGGAGTGGGCCGGGGAGGTGCTGGGCTACCGCGATCGCACCCTTGGCGGGGTCACCGCCAAGCCCCACGGCCTCTACCTGGTGCGCATCGACTACCCCGAGGAGTTCGGCCTGCCGCTTTCTTCAAACCTCCCGGTTTGGTAATCTCCTCCGGTTCCATGAACGACTCCGCCACACAGCCCGTCCGCGTCAAGATCTGCGGCATCACCCGTCCCGAGGACGGCGTGGCCGCCGCGCGCGCCGGGGCCGACGCCATCGGCCTGGTCTTCTACCCGCCCAGCCCCCGTCACGTAACGGTGGAGCAGGCGCGGGCGGTGCTCGCGGTGCTGCCCCCCTTCGTCACCACGGTGGGGTTGTTCGTCAATGCCGACGAGACCGAGGTGCG
>JBFFSW010000310.1:0-2476 GCA_041572195.1 Thiohalomonadaceae bacterium
GGCTCACCGCTGAGCAGGATGCTGTTGGTACGCAGGTCGGCCACCAGCTTGTGACGATCGGCACTGCCCGCCTGGGCCTGGGCCTCGGCCCCCTCCAGCGAGGTGATGATGCGCACCACCTCCTCGGCCGAGGCGTGCTGCAGGCGGATCACCTCGATCTCACTGTCCCCCGCCTGGTCCATACGGGCGATGATGCTCACCAGGCGCCGCACATTGGCGTCGCTGGCGGAGACGATCAGCAGATTGCTGGCCGGGTAGGCGGCCAGGTGGGCCTGCTGCGGCAGCAGCGGGCGGAGGATGGGCACCAGCTGCGCCGAGGAGACGTTATTCACCGTAATCACCTGGGTCACCTGCTGATCGCCGCCGCCGGCGGCGCCCATGGGCACCGCGTCCTGCTTGGCGTTCACCTCGGGGACGATCTTGATGGCGTTCTCGCCAGGCACCGCGGCGAAGCCGTGAACGCTGAGCACCGAGAGGAACACCTCGTAGACCGCCTCGGGCTCCATCGGCTGCTGGGCGATCACCGTCACCTTGCCCTTGACCCGCGGGTCGATGATGAAGTTCTTGCCGGTCAACTCGGCAACCGTGGCGATCACCGCGCCGATATCGGTCTCCTTGAGATTGAGGGTCACCGCCTCGGCCCACGACAGCTGGGGGGCGGCATACAGCAGCAGCGCGGCCAGTGGGGCGCGCCAGCGCACTGAGAGGCTCAATCCGAACATTCCAACTCCTTACATCCCGATTATTCTGTGTTCCCGGCTCTTACTGGCCCAGGTTGATACTGATGGTGGTGGGCTGACCGCGGCGCTCCAGGCCCACGCTCAGACGCTGGGCGCTGGAGAGCTCACGGAACAGATCCCCCATCCGGGCACTGTCGCTCACCGAAATACCGTTGATCTCGGTGATGATATCGCCACTACGCAGCCCCAGGCGATTGAACAGCAACCGTTCCTTGTTCGGACTTACCCGATAGCCCTTGATCCGCCCCTCGGCCATCACCGGCTGGATCCGCGCCAGCGAGACCAGCTCCTGCGGGTTGCTCTGCAGCTTCTCGCGATAGACCCGCAGGCTGTCGGCCAGACTCTCCTGCGCGGGCGAGCCGCCGATGTGCGGCGCAGCCGCCGCCGGGACGGGCGTCGCCAGGGCACCGCTGGACTCCTTGGGCAGACGCAGGGTCTCGAAACGACCGTTCCGGCGGAGGATAACACGGTCGGCATGGATGGCATGCAGGGCCGCGCCACCGGGCAGCGAGTCTCCTACCTTATATAGTGTCTCCTCGCTTCCCTTGGCGGCGATGATGGCCCTAGCGAGCTCACTGCTCTCGGTGGCCATCACCCCACGCAGCTCCAGGTTGAGGCGGGTATCCGGCGCCTCCACCGGGACGGCGGCAACGGGAGCCTGCTCGGCACTGCCGAACAGGTGCAGGGCGGCCACCGACTTGAGTCCCGGCGCGGCCGGGGTGGAGCCCCCCGAGGCTATCGGCGCGACCACCGCGGGCACAGCCTCCTCCGCCACCGGCCATAGGCGCCAGGTGAGCTGCGCCAGACTCGCGGCGAGGGCCGCCAACAGCAGCAGGTTGGCCAACAGCGCGCCGCGCCGACTCAACTGCTCCGCCGTCCAGTTACGCACGAATGGGAGTGGGATCTGCCCCGTCAACTTAATATCCGCTTAACAGCATGAAATTGCTGAACTTTTATATTAATAGGTTAGGCTACTATACCCCTAAGCCCCCTTTAGACCAAGGGGTGGGAGGAAAATTCAGGATCGTCTGACAAATTGTGTCACCTGACCCTCTCTCCACCGTATGAGTGACAAAAATCGTCACTTCATTACGAAATAGGTCAGGTCGGTTCCGCGACTCTGGCAGCAATACCCATTTTTCCCCTAGGGGCATGGCTGTAAAAATTGCGATGGCGATCACAAATCCGCGTCCATATCTCGCCGATACGGGCTAAATGCCAAAACTGGCACAGCCGGTGCATTATCCCTGGCAAGCGGACTCCACGGACAAGCGGCCGGGACCGTCAGAACAACCACAACCTTAATCATTAAGGAGCACACCATGAAGAAGCAGCAGGGCTTTACCCTTATCGAGCTCATGATCGTCGTGGCCATCATCGGCATCCTCGCCGCCGTCGCCATCCCGCAGTACGCCAACTACACCCAGCGCACCAAGGTTGCTGGCGCCGTACAGGGCGTTGCCAGCTGGAAGACCGGCATCTCCATGTGCTACCAGCAGACCGGCTCCCTCACTCTCTGTGACGCCGGCTGGAACAACAACGAGATTCCGGCCGATATCGCTGCTGGCAACAATGGCGCCACTGTCAGCTACGTCGACGGCGTGACCACCGCCGATGGCCTTATCACCGTCACCACCACCGGTGTTGACAATGCTGACGCGAAGATGGTCGTGACCCTGAGCCCCAACCCCGTTGGCAGCAACCTGAACTGGGGCCTGGCCGGCTCTGGCTGCACC
>JBFFSW010000311.1:0-2460 GCA_041572195.1 Thiohalomonadaceae bacterium
AGGGTATGATCTTGCGCCATCTTGCCGACGTAATGGCGCTCGGCGTCGCGGCGCACCAGCTTGAGGATTCCAGCGCCGACCAGGCGGTCGTAGAGCACCACGTCGGCCTGCTGCATCAGGCGCAGGGCGCGGAAGGTGAGCAGGTCCGGGTCACCGGGACCACCGCCGATGAGGTAGACCTCACCGCTCTCCTCGTCCACCGCACCGGCCTCCAGGGCGGCGCTCAGCTCCTTCTCCGCCTCGCCATCCTTACCGGAGAAGACCAGCTCGGCGATGCGCCCCTGCAGCACCTTCTCCCAGAAGCCGCGGCGGGCATGGACGTTGTCGAAACGGGCCTTCACCTGCTCGCGGAAGCCCTCGACCATGGAGGCCAGGCGGCCATAGGCGGAGGGGATGGCCGACTCCAGACGGGTGCGCAGCAGGCGCGCCAGCACCGGCGAGGCGCCGCCAGTGGAGACCGCGATCTGCACCGGCGAGCGGTCGATGATGGAGGGCATGATGAAGCTGCACAGATCCGAGTTATCGACCACGTTGACCGGGATGTTGCGCTCGTTGCAGAGCGCGGAGACCTGGGCATTGACCTCGGCATCGTCGGTGGCGGCGATCACCAGCGCCACCCCCTCCAGGTCGGAGGCCTCGAAGCTGCCGGCGCGGTGGCTGGCGTTGCCCTGCTCCACCTCGCGGGCCAGCGAGGAGGAGAGCTCCGGGGCGACCACGTTCAGCTCGGCGCCCGCCTGCAGCAGCAGCGCGCCCTTGCGCGCGGCCACCTCACCGGCGCCCACCAGAAGGGCCTTGCGGCCACGCATGTTCATGAAAATCGGAAGAAATTCCATCGATCACACTCGTCGTCAGGCCCCGGAGGGCGGAAAGGCGCAGTAGTTTAGCAAATCTGAAGGTCTCTACCTAGTATTAGTTAATGCTTATATGACCCGCAAGCCCACTTTCGGGTATGGTTGGCTAACCACAAGACAAGGACGCCACCACCCGATGAACGACCGGCACGATCTGGAAATCGCCCTCAGCTCCCACTTCCCCCTGCTCACCATCCAGAGTCACGAAGAGACCCGCGTACTGACCCTGCTACGCGACGTGGCCCTGCGCCTGCGCCGCCCACTCTTCACCTGGTCCCTCACCGAGGGGCTCAAGCGCGATGACATGGGCTTTCAGCCGCATGTTCAGTGGAGCAAGGTCGGTACCGAGTTGGGCGCCGCGCCCAGGGATAAGGAGGCGGCCAGGGGGCCTGGCGAGATGCTCACCCAGCTGGCCAGCCTGGACGACAACGCGGTCGTGGTGCTGTGCGACTTCCACCCCTACCTGGAGGAGAACCTGGCGGTGCGCCACCTCAAGGAGATCGCCCTGGCCCACGAGAGCCGCCCGCTCAGCATCGTCCTGCTCAGCCACGCCATCGAGCTGCCGGCAGAGCTGCAACCCTACGCCGCCTCCTTCGAGCTCGCCCTGCCCGACGAGAAGACCCTGCGCGCCCTCATCCAGGAAGAGGCAAGCAAGTGGTCCAAACGCAACGGCAACGACAAGATCCGCACCGACCGCGAGGCCTTCACCCTGCTCTGCCGCTCGCTGCAGGGGCTGACCCAGAGCGATGCCAAGCGCCTCATCCGCAACGCCATCTACGACGATGGCGCCATCAGCCACAGCGACATCCCCGGGGCGATGAAGGCCAAGTACGAACTGCTGGGCGGCGACGGCCTGCTCAGCTTCGAGTACGAAACCGCCCACTTTACCGAGATCGGCGGTTTCGACCAGCTCAAGCGCTGGGTGGAGACCCGCAAGGCCCCCTTCCTCGGCGAGCTCAAGGGTGTGGATGCCCCCAAGGGGGTGCTGCTGCTGGGGGTACAGGGGGGCGGCAAGAGCCTGGCGGCCAAGGCGGTGGCCGGGGGCTGGGGGGTGCCGCTGTTGAGGCTGGACTTCGCCCGCCTCTACGACAAGTTCTTCGGCGAGAGCGAGAAGAACGTACGCCGGGCGCTACAGAGCGCCGAGGCGATGGCCCCCTGCGTGCTCTGGATCGATGAGATCGAGAAGGGGCTGGCCACCGGCGACAACGACAGCGGCACCTCACGCCGACTGCTCGGCAGCCTGCTCACCTGGATGGCGGAGAAGAGCACGCCAGTGTTCATCGTCGCCACCGCCAACGACATCACCGCCCTGCCCCCGGAGCTGATCCGCAAGGGGCGCATGGACGAGATCTTCTTTGTCGACCTGCCACGGCCCGAGACGCGCGCCGAGATCCTGAAAATTCACCTGCAGAAGCGTGACATCACCCACACGGAGATCAAACTGGAGGAGCTGGCCGAGGCCGCCGAGGGCTTCTCCGGCGCCGAGCTGGAGCAGGCGGTGGTCTCCGCCATCTACAGCGCACACGCCGATAGTGCTGAGGTGAACACCGAGCTACTACTCAGTGAGCTGCAGCGCACCCGCCCTCTCTCGGTGGTCATGGCCGAGGAG
>JBFFSW010000312.1:0-2457 GCA_041572195.1 Thiohalomonadaceae bacterium
ATCGGAGTACGCACATCTTCCAGGCGCTGCTCCAGGATGTTCATGGTGCCCACCACGTCGAAGTTCTGGCGCGAACAGCTGGGACAGGCGATAAAGTTGATGCCGTTGGTGCGGAGCTTCAGGCTCTTGAGAATCTCGAAGCCGACCTTGACCTCCTCGACCGGGTCCGCGGCCAGCGAAATCCGGATGGTATCGCCGATCCCCTCGCTCAGCAGCATCCCCAGGCCGATGGCCGATTTCACCGTGCCGGAGCGAAAGCCGCCCGCCTCGGTGATCCCCAGGTGCAGGGGCTGTTCAATCTGCGTGGCCAGCTTGCGGTAGGCGGCCACGGTCATGAAGATCTCCGAGGCCTTGAGGCTCACCTTGAAGTTGGGATAGTCGAGACGGTCGAGGATATCAATGTGGCGCAGGGCCGATTCCACCAGCGCCTCGGCGGTAGGCTCGCCGTACTTCTGCTGCAGGTCCTTCTCCAGCGAGCCGGCGTTGACGCCGATGCGGATCGGCACGTTCTTATCACGCGCCGCGTCCACCAGGGTACGCACCCGATCCTCCTTGCCGATGTTACCGGGGTTGATGCGCAGGCAGTCCACCCCCAGCTCCAGCACGCGCAGGGCGATACGGTGGTCGAAGTGGATGTCGGCCACCAGCGGCACCTGCACCTGGGCGCGGATGGCGCCGAAGGCCTCGGCGGCGTCCATGCTCGGCACCGAGACGCGGACGATATCCGCCCCGGCGTTCTCCAGCGCCTGGATCTGCGCCACGGTGGCGGCCACGTCGGTGGTCTCGGTGTTGGTCATGCTCTGCACCGAGATGGGGGCGTCGCCGCCGACGGCCACATTGCCGACCATGACCTGGCGCGACTGGCGACGGCGGATGGGGGATTCGTGATGCATGCCTTACCTGTCGTTATCCTCGGCGGAGCCGAGCTGGAAGCGGGCGGTGTCGTTGCCGCTGCGCTTGTGGCGCATCACATCGATGCTGGCGCCGTTGAGCTTGAGGCCGATGCCCGGGGCATAGCCGAAGAAGAGCTTGAAGGGGGCCTGGCCCTGAACCTTCACCTCGCGACCGCCCTTGTAGAGGCCGTAGGCCAGACGCGCGCCATCGCTGTCGTAGACCTCCATCCAGCTGTCCTCGATGACGCTGAGCTCGAGCTCGGCGCCCTTGAGCTCGGGCTCGGCCACCACTTCGGGCTCCGGCTCGGGTTCGGGCTGCGCCTGCGGCTCGGCCTCAAGCTCTTCCGGCTCGGTCTCGGGCTCGATCTCCACCTCCGGCGGCGCCGGCGGCAGGCTCAGATCCATACTCTCGCCCGCCGCCAGGCTCTCCACCTGGGGCTCGGCTGCGGGGGCGGTATCCCCGGGCTGGCGCGAGAACCACCAGAGCACCAGCAGCACCACCAGGGCGATGACGATGAGGTAGGTGATGGCCTTCACCGGCGCGTCGCTGCTGCGCACCTCGGCGGCACCGGCCTTGGGGGCCAGCGGCGCGGCGCTCTGCTCATCGCCGTGGTAGTCGCGCACCAGGGCGTCGCCGTCCAGCCCCAGCAGGCGGCCGTAGCCGCGCAGGTAGCCGCTGACGAAGGTGGCCGGGGGCAGCTCATCGCTACGCCCAGCCTCCAGGGCGTTGATCAGCTTTTCGTTCAGGCGCAGCTCACGCGCCACCGACTCGATGCTCAGCCCCTTGGCCTCGCGCGCCTCGCGCAGGCGGCGACCGACCTCAAGCGGGGCGGCGTGCGTAGTGCTCTCGTCGGTGAGCTGTTCTTCGTTGTTCTCGCTCATTTCGACTCCAGGTATAGACGGGTCTCTTCCGAATCGGGATGGTTGTTCCTCAACGCCAGGCCGTAGCTGGCCAGCGCATCCTTATCGCCCAGCACCCGCTCAATACGCACGCCCAACCAGAGGGTTCGCGGGGTATGACGGCTGATATCCAGATAACGCTGCAGGTAGGCGCGCGCCGAGAGGTGGTTGCCCTGCTCCAGGCTGATCTCCGACATTACCACCAGCGACTTGGCCATCTTGGGATTGAGCCGCAACCCCTCGCGCAGGTAACCCTCGGCCTTCTCCGCGTCGTGGGCTCGCAGGCACAGGCCGAGATTTTCGTAGGTCTGCGCCTTGCCGCGGTAGAAGGGGTTTTCCAGCACCTGCAGGAACTGTTTCTCGGCGTCGTCAAAACGCTCGTTCTCGCAGAGGAAGACCCCGTAGTTATTGCTCAGCGCGGTGTTGTCGGGCTCGATGCGACGGGCCTGGCGGAAGTGTTTGTCCGCCTTCTCCCCCTCGCCCAGGCGACGATAGAGCTCGGCCATGTAGTGATGGGCCTCGAAGGAGTCGGGGTCGAAGGCCAGCGCCCGCTCCAGTTTCTCCTTGGCGATCTCGAACTTGCCCATCTGCATGTAGCGCAGGCCCATGCTGGCGTTAACCTGGGCCGACTTCTTCGGGTCGCCGTCGGTGGGCGGATTGCTAC
>JBFFSW010000313.1:0-2452 GCA_041572195.1 Thiohalomonadaceae bacterium
GACAACCACGTGGTTCTGGCCGGCGAGGTGCTTGAGGCACCCGAGACCCGCCGCAGCCCCGCCGGTATCCCCATCGCCCGCTTCGCCCTGAGGCACCACTCCCGGCAACAAGAGGCCGGGATGAACCGCGAGGTCCACTGTACGATTACGGTGATCGCCGCGGGGGAGGCGCTCCAGGGCGGAGTCAAACAGCTAGACGGCGGCAGCCAGGTGAAGGTCAGGGGCTTTTTGAGCCGGGCCGACAACCGCCGGGGTGAGTACCGACTGGTCATTCATGCCGAGGCCCTGGAGCCGCTGTAAACGATTCGTTAGGAGAGTAAAGACATGGCACGCTATTTCCGCCGCAAGAAGTTTTGCCGTTTCACCGCCGAGGGCGTGAAGCAGATCGACTACAAGGATCTGGCCACCCTCAAGAACTACATCACCGAGACCGGCAAGATCGTCCCCAGCCGCATCACCGGTACCAAGGCCAAGTACCAGCGTCAGCTGGCCACCGCCATCAAGCGCGCCCGCTACCTGGCCCTGCTGCCCTTCAGCGACGCCCACTAAGCGGTAATCCGCCGAAAGCCGAACAGGTCGATGCGCTTTCTGGCGGAGTGGGTCATGCGGGGACGCATGACGGCGGTGATGCTCACCGCCGTCACCCTGCTGGCCTCAATCATGCTGCCCCCGCTCAGTTATCTGAGCGGCGCGGCGGTGGGACTGGTGACCCTGCGCGCGGGCCTGGCGCAGGGGCTGCTGGTCGCGGGCCTGGCGCTGGTCGCCACGGCCCTGCTCGGACAACTGCTGTTCGGCAGCATGCTGGTGGGGCCCATGGGCTTCGCCAGCCTCTGGCTGCCGGTGGCCCTGGCCGCCGAGCAGCTGCGGCGTCACGCCGAACTGGCGCGTCCGCTGTGGCTGCTGATGCTGCTGGCCGCAGCCCTGCTGGCGGGTTTTCACCTGCTGCTGGGCGAGCCGGTGGCCTGGTGGCGTGAGCTGCTGGGTGAGCTGTTCGCCACGGCGCTGAGCGAGGCGCCGCCGCCCCCCGGGGCGACGGCGAGCGATGTCGAGGCGCTGCTCGACGAGATGGCCACGCTGATGAGTGGGGCGCTGAGCGCCGCGCTACTGGTCAGCGCGAGCATCGCCCTGCTGCTGGCCCGCTGGTGGCAGTCCTTGCTCTACAATCCGGGCGGTTTCGGTACGGAGTTTCGTGCCCTGCGCCTGGGGCGGCTGCCCAGCCTGGCGGTGTTCCTGCTGGTGGCCGCGGGCAGCTGGTTGGGGTTGGCCGAGGCGCCATTGCGCGAGCTGTTGCTGCCGCTGCTGGCCCTCTACCTGTTGCAGGGGCTGGCGGTGGTGCACGCGGTGATCAAGGCCCGTGGGGCCTCCGCCGCCTGGCTGGTATTGATGTACGGCTTGTTGTTGTTTGCCTTGCCGCCCGCGGCGCTGACCCTGGCGCTGGCCGGATGGGTGGACAACTGGATGGACTTTCGCGCCCTGTTGGCGCGAAGGAAAACGGAACAATAGATTTCTTCGCGGCCTGGTCCGCGAAATAGGCAAAACCTGAGGTGAGCAAGATGGAAGTTATCCTGCTGGAGAAAGTGGTGAATCTGGGTAACCTGGGCGACCAGGTCAACGTTAAGCCGGGCTACGGCCGCAACTACCTGATCCCTGGTGGCAAGGCCGTGATGGCCACCGCCGACAACGTGGCTGCCTTCGAGGCCCGTCGCGCCGAGTTGGAGGCCAAGGCCGCCGAAGCCGTGGCCGCCGCCCAGGCCCGTGCCGACAAGCTGGCCGCCATCGACGGTGGCGTGACCATCGCCGCTAACGCCGGTGACGAGGGCAAGCTGTTCGGTTCCATCGGCGCCGCCGATATCGCCGACGCCCTCAACGCCGCCGGTGGCGATGTCGACAAGTCCGAAGTGAAGCTGCCGGAAGGCCCGCTGCGCGCCATCGGCGAGTACAGCATCGACGTGCAGCTGCACACCGACGTGACCCAGGCGGTGACCGTCAACGTTGTCGCTGAATAAGCGACGGCTTGCGTTAGACACCGTCACGGCGGAAGATTGAGCCATGGCTCAGGACTCCACCGTCAGCAGCATCAATCGAGATGACGCCACCGAGGCGCTGAAGGTTCCGCCCCACTCGCTGGAGGCGGAGCAGTCGGTGCTCGGTGGGTTGATGCTCGACAATGAGGCGTGGGACCGTGCCGGTGAACTGGTCACCGCTACGGACTTCTATCGCCGCGATCATCGCCTGATCTTCGCCGCCATTCGCATGCTGGCGGAGGAGGGCAACCCCTTCGATGTGGTCACCCTGGCCGAGGCGCTGGATCAGCGCGGCGAGCTGGAGGATGCCGGCGGCATCGCCTATCTCAACACCCTCGCGGTCAACACCCCCCGCGCCAGCAACATCAAGGCCTACGCCAACATCGTGCGCGAGCGCTCGGTGCTGCGTCAGTTGCTGAAGGTGGCCA
>JBFFSW010000314.1:0-2443 GCA_041572195.1 Thiohalomonadaceae bacterium
AAATTAGTGGTCGGTCTGGTGCGCCATATCCATGTACACGATGGTCAGGGTCATGAAGATGAACGCCTGCAGCGTGATGATCAGGATGTGGAAGATGGCCCAGCCCAGCTGCAGCAGGCCACCGAAGCCGCCGAGCACCCAACCGGCGCCGTACATCAGCGCGATCAGGATGAAGATGGTCTCACCGGCGTACATGTTGCCGAACAGACGCAGGGCGAGAGAGACCGGCTTGGAGATCAGCGACACCAGCTCCAGCACCAGGTTGGCGGGCAGGCCCCACTTACCGAAGGGGTGGAAGGCCAGCTCGGCGAAGAAACCGCCAACGCCCTTGTTCTTGATGCTGAAGATGATCATCAGCGCGAACACGCTCAGGGCGACGCCGAAGGTGATGTTCGGGTCGGTGGAGGGCACGATCTTCATGTGGCTGACACCGGCGGCGCCGAACAGGGAGGGCAGCCAGTCGATGGCGATGAGGTCCATCAGGTTCATCATGAAGACCCAGCCGAAGATGGTCAGGGCCATGGGCGCGACCATCTTGTTCTTGCCGGCGAAGGAGCTGCGCACGGTGTCATCGACGAAGTCGACGATCATCTCGATGAAGTTCTGGGCGCCGGTCGGCACCTCGGCGCTGGCACGCTTGGCGGCCTTGCGCAGGAAGTAGAACATCACCAGCGCCAGGCCGATGGACCAGGCAAGGGAGTCGACGTGAAAGGCCCAGAAGCCCATCTCGGCGAAATCCGCATCGCTGTGGGCGAAGCCCCAGTGGCCGTCGGCGAACTTGCCGTAGGTCAGGTTCGTGAGGTGGTGATTGATGTAATCACCGGAGGTCATGGTTCCGCTAGTAGCCATTGATAATAGCCCCAATTACTTTGATTTGAATCTTTGTGCCGTTTCGCCGAGCAGCGCCGCGATGAAGCCGCTCAGCAAGGGTAGCGCCGGCAGGTCCAGCCTGCCGAAGCCGATGGCGAAAAACGCGACCGTCGCGACAAACCGCTCAAGGGCGCAACGGTAAACAATTCGTACTGTTCGGCCGGCGTCCTCGTCGGCCAGCCGCATCGCGCGGCGAGCATGCCACCAGTTCAAAAAGCGGTTGAACCCGGCGATGGCGATGCCGTAGGCGGCGCTCACAGCGGCCTGCCCGTCCATGAAGGTTCCGAAGGCTCCTACCACCAGCAAAATCCAGAGGATTTGCGCGATAATCGCCCTGCGTGGCGAGTGCTTCAGGTCATTCACGTCGTCGTTCATGCGTGTCTGCCTGACTCAGCCTCGGGGCGATTGCTTACAGCGTTCGGCGGGAAAGGAGTATCCAGCGGCGCAGAAGTATAGATCCGCGTGCTGACAAGATCAATGATGGACTGATAAACAGTTTTTATATAAGCATAGTTTAATGCTCGGGGATTTCCGGCAATTCAGCCCACGTTCAGGGTGACTTCAGCGAAAATCCAATAAAAACCGTTATTTAATATGCTCTAATATGCCGTCCAGCTCATCCAGAGAATTGTAGCTGATGACCAGCTTGCCCTTGCCCTTGGCGCCGTGCTGGATGCCCACCCGGGCGCCGATGCGCTCGCCCAGCTCCTGCTCCAGGCGGGCGATATCCGGATCGACTCTGGGTTTCTTCGCCGCCTCGGGCTCCCCGGCCTGCAGACGCTTGACCAGGCGCTCGGTCTCGCGCACCGACAGCCCCTTGCCGGAGACGGTGCGCGCGGCGGAGGATTGCTGCTCGCCGGAGAGGCCGAGCAGGGCGCGGGCGTGACCCATCTCCAGGTCACCATTCTCGACCATGCGCTGTACATCCTCGCGCAGCGAGAGCAGGCGCAGCAGGTTGGAGACGGCGGCGCGCGAGCGGCCCACTGCCTCGGCGGCCTGCTGGTGGGTCATCTCGAACTCATCGATGAGGCGCTGCAGGGCGTGCGCCTCCTCCATCGGGTTGAGCTCTTCGCGCTGAATGTTCTCGATGAGGGCCATGGCGATGGCCGCCTCGTCGGGCACATCGCGGATCACGGCGGGGATCTCGTGCAGACCGGCCAGCTGGCTGGCGCGCCAGCGACGCTCACCGGCGATGATCTCGTAGCGGCCGCCACCGATGGGACGCACGACGATGGGCTGGACCACGCCCTGGGCGCGGATGGAGTCGGCCAACTCCTCCAGCGAGTCGGGGTGCATGTCGATGCGCGGCTGATACTTGCCGCGCTGCATCAGATCCACCGGCAGGGCCTTGAGCTCGCCGTCGAGCTTGCCGATCGCCTGCGCGTCGGCCTTGCCCTCGGGGGCGGTGGCCGCCTTGACCGCGGAGTCGCCCAGCAGGGCGCCCAGACCCTTACCCAAACCTCGTTTCTTTGCTGCCATCTTGCGTTAAATCCCGTTGGTCTTCTTATCTGTTCTTTCAGGCGCTGGCCGCCGCGGCCTGCTGGTTGCGGCGCAGCATCTCCCCGGCCAGGGC
>JBFFSW010000315.1:0-2382 GCA_041572195.1 Thiohalomonadaceae bacterium
ATGGGTCGAACAACCTATTGCTGTAGGAGCGGGTTCCAGCCCGCGATTTCGGTGTTTCGTTTGCCGCCGCTCGCGGGGCAGAGCCCGCTCCTACAATCAGGGGCTGATCCTACAATCGGGGCTGCTTCTACATCAGCCCTTCCTGGGCTTGGCGCGGGCGGTGGCCGGGGCGCTCCAGGGGTCGTCGGGCCAGGGGTGTTTGGGGTAGCGGCCCTTGAGTTCCTTCTTGACCTCGGCGTAGGTGCGCTCCCAGAAGCCCTTGAGGTCCTGGGTGACCTGGATGGGGCGCTGGGCGGGCGAGAGCAGGTGCAGCATCACCGCCACCTTGCCCTGGGCGATGCGCGGGGTATCGGCGAGGCCGAACATCTCCTGCAGCTTGACCGCCAGCACCGGCGGGGCGCCGTCGATGGCGTACTCCAGGCGCTTGCGCGAGCCGCTGGGGACCTGGATGTGCGTGGGGGCCAGCTCATCGAGGCGCCGCTGCGGCTCCCAGTCGAGGCGCGAGAGCAGCGCGGCCCTGAGGTCCAGCCGGGCGAGGTGGGCGCGGCGGCTGATGCCGTTGAGGTAGGGGGCGAGCCACTCATCGAGGCTGTCGAGCAGGGCCGTGTCGGAGCTATCGGGCCACCCCTCCCCCAGCCACTGCCGCAGCGAGCAGAGGCGGGCCTGGAGCTGGCGGGTCTCCTCGTCCCAGGGGAGGCTGGCGATGCCCATGGCGCGTATGCCCTGAAGCATGGCCGCGACCTGGGCCTCGGCGTCGGCCCCCACGGCGGGGCGGCGCTCCAGCACCAGGGCGCGGTAGCGGTGTTGGCGCTCGGCGCGTATCGCCTCCTCGCGTTCGTCCCACTCCAGCACGTCGTGCCAGAGCAGCTGTTCGGGATAGAGCGCTTTCAGGGTGTCGATATCCAGCGGCGCGAAGGAGCGGATCAGCGCCTCGGCGCCGCTCTTGCCCTCCAGCTCGGCGCAGACGATGAGCTCCCCTCCCCCGTCTATACCGGGGGCCAGGCGCGCGCCGCCGCCGGAGGCGAGCCGATAGCGCCCGCCCCGCCCCCGGCTCATGGCGATGCGCTCGGGGTAGGCCAGGGCCAGTAGTTCGCCCGCCTGCTCGGGGCGCGGCCGCGGGGCCTCGGCGGCGAGACCCAGCAGGCGGCGGATCTGGGCGAGGCTACGCTCGACGGCGCGCGCCCGGCCCTGTGGGCTCGCCAGACGCTCGGCGAAGTCGCCACCGCCGCCCATATCGCGCTCGCTGAGCAGCGCGGCGATGTCGCAGGCGGTGTCGACCCTCCCCAGCTCGCGGCCACGCAGCAGCATGTGGGCCAGCCGTGGGTGCAGCGGCAGGCGCGCCATCTCGGCGCCGAAGGGGGTGATGCGCCCCCCCCCGTCCAGCGCCTCCAGCTCGCCGAGCAGCTGGCGGGCCTGGGCCAGGGCGGCGGCGGGGGGCGGCTCAATCCACTGCAGGTCGGCGGCATCACGCACGCCCCACTGGGCCAGCTCAAGGGCCAGGGGGGCAAGGTCGGTGACGGCGATCTCGGCCGGGGCGTGGGGGATGAGACCGCGCTGGGTGGACTCGCTCCAGAGCCGGTAGCAGACGCCGGGACCGAGGCGCCCGGCACGACCGGCGCGCTGTTCGGCGGCGGCCTTGGATATACGCAGCAGCTCCAGGCGGGCGAGGCCGCCGCGCGGGTCGAAGCGCGGGGCGCGGTGGTAGCCGGAATCCACCACCACGCTCACCCCCTCGATGGTGAGGCTGGTCTCGGCGATGGGGGTGGCGAGCACCACCTTGCGGCGGCCCTGGGGGTCGGGGAGGATGGCGCGGCGCTGCTCGGCCTGGCCGAGGTTGCCGTAGAGGGGATAGAGGGCGATCTCGGGCTCGGCCCTGAGGGCGGACTCCACCCGGCGGATCTCCCCGGCGCCGGGGAGGAAGGCGAGGATGTCCCCCTCTTCATCGCGCAGCGCGCGGCGGATGGCGGCGGCGGTGCGATCGACCAGGTGGCGCTCGTCCTCGCGCTCCAGGTAACGGATATCGACCGGGAAGCTGCGCCCCTCGCTGCGGATCAGCGGGGCGTCGAGCTGGCGCGCCAGGGCCTCACCGTCGAGGGTGGCGGACATCACCAGCAGGCGCAGGTCATCGCGCAGGGCGGCCTGTACGTCGCGGCAGAGGGCGAGGCCCAGGTCGGAGTGCAGGTGGCGCTCGTGGAATTCGTCGAAGATGACCAGCCCCACCCCCTCCAGCTCCGGGTCGTGTTGCAGGCGGCGACCGAGGATCCCCTCGGTGACCACCTCGATGCGGGTCTCTGCGGAGACCCGGCTCTCGAAGCGGATGCGATACCCCACCGAGCGGCCCGGCTCCTCGCCGCGCTCCTCGGCCATGCGGTTGGCGGCGGC
>JBFFSW010000316.1:0-2378 GCA_041572195.1 Thiohalomonadaceae bacterium
ATATCGCCCAGCATCGCCAGCGAGGCGGAGACGCCACCCATCGTCGGGTCGGTCATCACCGAAATGAAGGGCAGACCAGCGCGGCTCAGACGGTTGAGGGCGGCGGAGGTCTTGGCCATCTGCATCAGCGAGAACAGCGCCTCCTGCATACGCGCACCACCGGAGGCGGAGAAGCAGACCAGCGGGATCTCGTGCTGCAGGCAGGTGTTGACCGCGCGCACGAAGCGCTCGCCCACCACCGAGCCCATGGAGCCGCCCATGTAGCGGAACTCGAAGGCGCAGGCCACTACCGGCACGCCCATCACCTGGCCGCGCATCACCACCAGGGCGTCCTTCTCGTCGGTGTTCTTCTGCGCCTGGACGATGCGATCCTTGTACTTCTTGCTGTCCTTGAACTTGAGCGCGTCCACCGGCTCCAGACCGGCACCGATCTCCACCCGCGGCTCCTCGTCGAGGAAGGCCTCCAGGCGGCGGCGGGCACCGATACGCATGTGGTGGCCGCACTTGGGGCAGACATCGATGTTGCGCTCCAGCTCCGGGCGGTAGAGCACCGCGCTGCAGCCGGGGCACTTGGCCCACAACCCCTCGGGCACACTCTTGCGGGTGCCGCCCTCGGTACGGATGTTGTTGGGCAGGAATTTGGTCAACCAGCTCATGGTGTCTCCCCGTTCTATTCGTTATGCGTTTTATTCTCGCCCAGCTCAGGCGGCGCCGTCTATGCCGTCACGCAGCTCGGCGGCGAAGCGGGCCAGCTCGGCCAGCAGCTCGTCGGGCCGCCCGGCCAGCTCCTCCACCTTGCGGATGATGGCGCTACCCACCACCACCGCGTCGGCGCTGGCGGCCACCGCGCGGGCGGAGTCGGCATCCTTGATGCCGAAGCCGACGCCCAGGGGCAGGTCGGTATGGGTGCGGATCTCGGCCAGCTTGCGCGCCACCTCGTCGGTGTCCAGGTGGCCCGCGCCGGTCACCCCCTTGAGGGAGACGTAGTAGACGAAGCCGCTGGAGCGCGAGGCGATCAGCTGCTGGCGCGCGGCATTGCTGGTGGGGGCGATGAGGTAGATGGAGTCCAGCCCCTTGCCACGGAAGGTCTCGACCACCTCGCCGCTCTCCTCCGGTGAGAGGTCCACCAGCAGGGCGCCGTCGACGCCCGCCGCCACCGCGGCGGTGGCGAAGGTCTCATAGCCCATCACCTCCACCGGGTTGAGATAGCCCATCAGCACGATGGGGGTGTCGGCATCCTCGGCGCGGAACTCACGCACCATCTCCAGCACCTGCCTCAGGGAGACGTGGTGCTCCAGGGCGCGCTCATAGGAGAGCTGGATCACCGGGCCATCGGCCATCGGGTCGGAAAAAGGCACCCCGAGCTCGATAAGGTCGGCGCCGCCCTTCACCAGGGCGTGCATCATGCGCACGGTCAGCCCCGGCTCGGGGTCACCGGCGGTGATGAAGGGGATCAGCGCCTTACGGCCCTCGGCCTTCAGCGCGGCGAAGCGTTGTTCGATACGGCTCATACTTCAATCCCCTCGATACCGGCAACGGTATGAATGTCCTTGTCGCCGCGGCCGGAGAGGTTGACCAGGATGTTCTTATCCTTGCCCAGGGTCGGCGCCAGCTTGGCGGCGTAGGCCAGGGCGTGGCTGGACTCCAGCGCCGGGATGATCCCCTCGGTGCGGGTCAGGTCGTGGAAGGCGGCCAGCGCCTCGTCGTCGGTGATCGTCACGTACTCGGCGCGGCCGATGTCGTGCAGCCAGGCGTGCTCGGGGCCGACGCCGGGGTAGTCGAGACCGGCGGAGATGGAGTGGGTGTGGATGAGCTGCCCATCCTTGTCCTCCATCAGATAGGTGCGGTTGCCGTGCAGCACGCCGGGGGTGCCTGCGCACAGCGGCGCGGCGTGCTCACCCGATTCGATGCCGTGCCCGCCCCCCTCGACGCCGTAGATGGCGACATCCTTATCGGCGAGGAAGGGGTAGAACAGCCCCATGGCGTTGGAGCCGCCGCCGATGCAGGCAACCAGGGCGTCGGGCAGGCGGCCGGTCTCCTCCGCCATCTGCACCTTGGCCTCCTCGCCGATCACCTTCTGGAAGTCACGCACCAGCTCCGGATAGGGGTGCGGACCGGCGACGGTGCCGATGATGTAGAAGGTGTCGTCGACGTTGGTGACCCAGTCGCGCATCGCCTCGTTGAGGGCGTCTTTCAGGGTCTTGGAGCCGGAGGTGACCGGCACCACCCTGGCACCCAGCAGGGTCATGCGGAAGACGTTGATCTTCTGCCGCTCGATATCCTCAGCGCCCATATAGACCACGCACTCCATGCCGTAGCGGGCGCAAACGGTGGCGGTGGCCACGCCGTGCTGACCGGCGCCGGTCTCGGCGATGATG
>JBFFSW010000317.1:0-2360 GCA_041572195.1 Thiohalomonadaceae bacterium
GCTTCGTCGAGAGCTGGCTGTTCCTGAGCGTGCCGCAGTCGGTGTGGGGCTATATCGGCGCCAGCACCGCCTCGGCACTGCTGCTGCCACCGGTGATCCTCAGCCTGCGTCAGGCCCTCACCGCCCGTCCCGGCCTCGCCGGATTATTGCGCGGCCGCCGCGGCCTGCCCCTGCCCGACGGCGAACGGGGCATGCTGTGGGGGCTGGGCATCGCCCTTGGCGGGCTGGTCGGCGGGGCGCTGATGCCCGCCGACCTCTTCACCCTCTTCTGGCTCGCGCCGCTGCTGCTGGTGACGCTGATCGGCGGCACCGGCCTGGGCGCCGGGCCGCGCAAGGGGGACTGGGGGCGCATCCTCATCCCCGCCCTGGCCGGTATGCTGGCCGGGGTGGTGTGGATGCTGGGCGGTGAACTCGGCGGTCCGCACACCCGCCTCAACCTGCCCACCGCCGCCTGCTGCCCCGAACTGGCCGCCTGGGGCGCGCGCCTCCTCGGCTTCGGCCTCTACGGTCTGCTCTGCCTGCAACTGGCCGATCTGGCCGCGCCGGGATGGCGCAAACGGCTCGGCCGCCGCGGTGGCCCTCGCGCCATCAACATCCCCATCAAGGTGGAGTGAGTGAGCTCGACGCGACTCTACGGTGGGCGACTGCTCTACCGCGGTCGCGATGAGTACGGCCCCATCGAGGTGGTCGATGACGGCAGCTGCCGCTCGCTGCACTTCGGCAGCGAGGCGCGCCAGAGCGCCATGCTCCACGCCAACCGCGAACACCTGCAGCTGAGCTACACCCGGGCGATGAGCGCGGCCCTGCTGTTTCAACCGCAACCGCGGCGCATTCTTTTAATAGGGTTGGGCGGCGGCTCGCTGCTGCGCTTCCTGATGCGCCACTACCCCGATGCCAGGATCGAAGCGGTGGAGCTGCGCGAGAGCGTGGTCGAACTGGCGCGGCGCTATTTCGACCTGCCCGCCAGCGCGCGCGTCCACATCGCCGATGCCGCCTGGTTCATCCATCACGGTCATGGCGGCGAGTACGACCTGATCCTGGTGGACGCCTTCGTCGGCGAGGGGATCGCCGACTCGGTCACCGGCCACTATTTTCACGACGCCTGCCGCGCGCGCCTCAGCGACAATGGGGTGATGGCGATGAACCTCTGGTCCCGCGACAGCATCGACGCCGACGAGCTGCTGCGACGCATCGATGAGAGCTTCGAGGGGCGGCTGCTGAAACTGCCGGTGGAGGGCAAGGAGAACATCGTCGCCATCGCCACCATGTGCGGCAAACCACGGCAGCGACTCAAGCAACTGCCCGAACAGGCCAGGGCGCTGGCCGAACGCCACGGCATCGAATACCCCGCCCTGCTCAAGGCGCTTCGTCGTCACAATCACGGATTATTCTTCTAAGCGTGCGCAAGCTCACACTAAAACCCTGCACAGTTAACGGAATTGTTCCCCCCGGCGACGCACAATACGCTCAACACAACGAACACCTCGGGAGAACACCATGAACAGCCAGATCAGCCTGACCGCCGCCGGAACCCTGACCTTCATCGGCCAGCTGGCCTTCGCCATGGGCCTCAACGGTCTGGGCATGGCCGCCTCCGCCGCCGCCCTGCCGATGCTGCTGCCGATGCTGGTCGAGCACCTGCGCCGCCGCGCCGCTGAGCGCACCGCCCCCTATTGCGCGATGCCCGCGATGGCCTGAGGCGAGGCACTCTTTAAATAAAAAAGACCGGCGATGCCGGTCTTTTTTTTATTTAAAAAATCACAAAGCGTGTATCAGTTCACACGAAAACCCTGCACCGTTAACGGTATTTATCGATGGGCTGACGCAGAATAGACTCAACGCAACGGAACACGAAGGAGATACACATGAACAGTCCGATCAGCCTGACCCTTTCCGGCGCCCTCACCTTCATCGGTCAGCTCGCCTTCGCCATGGATCTCGATGGCCTGGGCATGGCCGCCTCCGCCGCCGCCCTGCCGATGCTGCTGCCGGTGCTGGTCGCGCACCTGCGCCGCCGCGCCGAGGACCGTTTCGCCCCTTACTGCGTGCTGCCTATGCCGGCCTGAAAATAATTCACGCACAAAAAAAAACGCCCCTCACGGGGCGTTTTTTCTTTCAGCCGATATGGCTTACTCGATGGAGGCCAGGGCCTTCTCCACCACCTTGGCGGGCAGCGGGATGTAGCCGTCCTTGACCACCACCTGCTGGCCGACGCGGGAGAGCACCATCTTGATGAACTCGCGCTCCAGCGGGGCCAGGGGCTTGTTCGGGTGCTTGTTGACGTAGACGTAGAGGAAACGGCTCAGCGGGTAGCTGCCGTTGAGCGCGTTCTCGGCGGTGGCGGCGATGAAGGGGGCGCC
>JBFFSW010000318.1:0-2357 GCA_041572195.1 Thiohalomonadaceae bacterium
AGGGTGTGGTGGTGGGCTGGGAGAAACAGATCGGTGAGCACATCGAACGTGGAGATATCGTCGCGCAGGTGGAGACCGACAAGGCGATCATGGACGTGGAGGTGTTCCACGAGGGTTACCTCTCCGGTCCGCTGGCTGAGGCCGATTCGGTCATTGCCGTCGGGGCGCCGATGGCCTACCTCGTCGAGGAAGCTTCCCAGGTGCTCAGCGATACCGCCGTCACAAGCAAAACCGCCGTTGCTGAGAAGACACCTGAGGCGGCGCCACCTTCCCGGCCGTCAGTCATGGCAGAGGCGGCAGCGCCGGTTGATGCGGGTGAAGTTGAACCGGCACCGCGTCCGGCCAACAAGGATGCCACCCCCTATGCACGCAAGCTGGCCGCTTCCCTGCATGTCAACCTGAACAATGTGCACGGCACCGGTCCCAACGGTGAAATCACCGCTGAGGATGTACGCAGGGCGCAACCTATAGAGCGTCCCACCGAGGTGGCCGAGCAGGTACCGGCCACAGCGCTGCCGCAGATCCAGGTGCCGGGGCACGGCCGTGCCATGAGCGCCATGGAAAGGGCGGTATCGGCCTCGATGACCGCCTCACTGACCATGCCGACCTTCCGTGTCTCCATCAATGCCCGGCCCGGTGCGCTGATCAAGGCGGCGAAGCAGAAGGGCGTCTCGGTGACGGTGGCGATCGCCCGGGCCTGCGCCGAGGCTATCAAGCAGCACCCGTCCGTCAACTGGGCCTACCAGCCGGTGGACAAGATTGTCGAGCGTGACAACGTCGATATCGGCATGGCGGTGACCGCCGAGGGCGGCGGGTTGGTGGTGCCGGTGCTGCGCCACTGCGAGTCGCGCCCGCTGGAGGAATTGAACGAGAGCTGGAAAGAGCTGGTCGAGCGTGCCCGCCAGCGACGCCTGGCGCCCGAGGAGTACGCCAATCCCACCTTCATGGTCTCCAATATGGGGATGTACGGCGTCAGCTATTTCGATGCCATCCCCACGCCGGGCACGGCGGCCATTATGGCCATCTCCGCCGCCGGTGAGGCGGGCATGCCGCTGACCGTCACCGCCGACCACCGCGTGGTCAACGGTGCCGAGGTGGCGGCCTATCTGAACACCCTGAAGGGGATGATCGAGCAGCCCGAGAGCTGGATGGGGCCGCTGGGTCCGGCCATCCCCGAGGGTGACTGGGATTACGATGTGGTGGTCATCGGCGGCGGCCCCGGTGGTGAGGATTGTGCCCGTGACCTTTCCGGACATGGCCTGAAGGTGGCGATGATCAACGATGCCCCCTACCCCGGCGGTGAGTGCCTGTGGCGCGGCTGTATCCCCTCCAAGGCTTGGCGTGCCGCGGCCGATCGCATGCGTGACCGCGCCCATGATGCGCTGCTCGGTGTTGAGGGTACCGATCAGGCAACGCTTGACTGGGACAAGCTGGAGCAGCACCGCCGCGGCGTGCTCGAGGAGCGCGGCCGGATGGCACTGAAGACCGACAAGGGCGTCAAGATTGATCTTATTCAGGGCTTTGCCTGGTTCGAAAGCGAGCACCGCCTGTTTGTCGATACCTCGGGCAATTCGGACAACCCCCATGAGCGCGCATTAGCCGGCGACGGTTCCGCCGGCCGCCACATCAGTTTCGGTTGCGCCGTCATTGCCACCGGCGCGCCGCCGTTTGTCCCCCCGATTCCCGGTGTGGCAGAGAGTGTGGAAAGCGGCGGTGTGCTGACCTCCGATACCGTATGGCGTCTGCCCGCTGCACCGAAAAAACTGGGCGTCATCGGCGGTGGCGCCATCGGCATGGAGATGGCGCAGATATTCCAGGACTTCGGCACCGAGGTGGTGCTGCTGGAGGGCCGGGAGCGGGTGCTGGCCGAGGTCGAGAGCGAGATCGCCAAACACCTTAGCGCTGCGCTGAATGAAGATCCCCGTCTCACCATCCATACCGGCGTGAAGGTCAGCGGGATCAAGGGGCAGCCGGGCAGCATGGCCATGGCCTGGGAGGATGCCGAGGGCAATACCCGGAACTATGACTGTGACTATGTGATCATGGCCACCGGCAAGCGTCCGGTGCTGGAACCGCTGCAACTGGAGAAGGCCGGGGTGGCGGTGGAGAACGGCGTGATCAAGGCCGATGCCCGTTGCCGCACCAGCGTACCGCACATCTTCGCCGTGGGTGATGTCATCGGCGGGTTGATGCTGGCCCACACTGCGGGGCAGCAGGGACGGGTGGCCGCGGCCACCATCCTCGGCGAGGATATGGTCTATGACGAGGCGAAGGATTCGGGTGTCATCTTCACCCGTCCCGAGGCCGGTTTTGTCGGGCTTTCCGTCGAGCAGGCGAAGGCCAGGGGCATCGATGCG
>JBFFSW010000319.1:0-2349 GCA_041572195.1 Thiohalomonadaceae bacterium
CGGCAGCTTCAACTTCAGCATGAAGGGCTCCGGTCGTGGTAACGGCTATGGCAACGGCTATGGCAATGGCAACGGCTATGGCAACGGCTACGGCAACGGCTACGGCAACGGTTACAACGCCCCCAACTACGGCTACGCCCCCTACGGTTACGCCCCGGCCTATGGCGCCCCCGCGTACGCCCCGATGACCGAGGAGCAGATGAAGGCTCAGCAGGAGGCCCAGCAGAAGTACATGGCCGAGATGCAGAAGCGCATGGAAGAGCAGCAGAAGGCCATGATGGAGGCCCAGAAGAAGGCCTACGAGCAGCACATGGCCTGGATCCAGCAGCAGCAGGCCGCTGCCGCCAAGTAAGTCACCGACTTACTGCCTGAAAAAGGCCCGTACGCTTCGGCGTACGGGCCTTTTTCGTTAGCGGGCCGCGGTACGAGTACGTAAATGGAACATTCGCCCGCTATCAGCCCCTCGCGCCAACAGTAGGCTATCGATCTCCGGGCGGCCCTCGTCGCTGACGCTTACATAGATGTCGTAACGCTCAAGACCCTCCAGCGTTTCCAGTTCACCTATGCTATTCAGCGGCCGATACTCAAGCTCATCGACCGCATCCCCCCAGCTTCGGCATAGATTGGCCCGATAGTGACCACTCTCACCCGCCAGCCAGTACAGGTAGATGGGTCGACCGCTATCCAGCGCCATCTCGTGTTCCACCAGGCTCTTTATGGCGGCAAATCCCTGGCCCTCGGCGATAAATAGCAGTGGCCGGGCAGACGACTCATCCAGGGTAAATTCGCCATATGGCCCCTCCACCAGCAGAGAGTCACCTCGTCGCAGGGTGCTAAAAAGTTGCTCGTGAAAGGCTGATCCTGGGTCTCGGGCAATGTGAAACTCCAGCTCCATACCGTTGCAGGGACAGCCGGCCAGGGCCAGGTCAGCGCTCGGTCCACCCTCGAAGCTCAGCTGCACGTGCTGACCGGCGAGAAAGCGCAAGGTCTGGCTACGTGGGGTGCGCAGGGTGAGTAGCAACATATTGTCGCCGCGCGGCTCAAGGCTACGCACCTTGGTGTTGATACGCTGCAGGGGGATATCAGCGGCGCTACCCGCCTCCAGCGCCTCGATACGCAGGTCGCTGCCCGCAGCGTGGGTGCAGAGCAGGAAGTCGCCCTGAGCGCGCTCGGCCTCGCTCAGGCGATAGTCGCCATGACGGTGCGGTTTAAGCTCGCCGCTGAGCAGACGCGCACGACACTCACCACAACTGCCGCTGCTACAGTTGTACTGGATATTGAGCCCAGACCTCAGCCCCGCCTCCAGCAGGCTCTCACCTGGCTGTGCCTCAAAGCTTCGGCCGCTGGGCTGCACCTCCACCCGGTAGCTCATCGCCCTACTCCGGCATCCGCTGTAGTAACCATAGGTTCAGCTCCTCGACCAGCTTCAGGCGCTCCCCCTGCTCGTGGGCGCTCAACTCACCGAGGTGACGCAGCAGCTGGTCGATCACCTTGTAATAGGCCTTGGCGCGCGCCTTCTGCACGCTAAGGTCTGCATTGCGCCTGCGCAGCTGGTTCTCCAGGGTGTCCGTGTCCGGTGCCACCACCTGGCTCACACGGCGGGCGAAGGCGCCGGCACGGATCAGCCGCGCCCGCTCCACACTGTCGGGCCCTCGGAAGGCCAGCCTCGGGAAGCGCCGTGTCAGCGCCTCCAGCTCCACCTTGCCCTCGAAGGCCTCCAGCTCCCCATCGTGCACCAGGCGCTGGATATCACCGCGTTTGATACCCAGCAGATGCGCCGCCTTGGCGATGGCGACTCGCTCTCCCATACCTGCTCCTTTCGTGCGACCCTATTCCAATCATAGTCGCCATCCCTACAAGAGTTGTAGTGGGGATGGTGTGGGAAAATTCAAATTAGAGCATGACGATGGAAGCCAAGCTGATTATCTGCGTCAACCGCCGCCTCAACCCGCGCCAGCCCTCCTGCGCGGCGCGCGGCGCCGAGGCACTGGCCGAGCGGCTAGAGCAGGCCCTGGACGGGTTTGTGGAAATTGAACGTGTTAACTGCCTTGGGGAGTGCGAAACGGGACCAAACATGCGCCTGGCACCGGGCGGGCCGTTCTTTCGCGGTGTGGATGAGGGAAGTCTTGATGAGGTGATCGCGGCGGCGTTGGAGTTCGCCGCCGCGCCCGAGGCTACTCCTCGGTCCAGCCCTGCAGGGCCTCGATGATCTTCATCGCCTGGTCGCGGCTGGAGATGTTGAACTTGGACTTCTGCTGGTACTCGCCGCTGCGCTTCTGGTAGCGACGGATGGTGTACTTGTCCGGGCCGTACTCCTCCTTGGTGCGGTCCCAATCCTGGTAGCGGAAG
>JBFFSW010000320.1:0-2329 GCA_041572195.1 Thiohalomonadaceae bacterium
AACCCCTTCCGGGTGTTCAACCGATTTCATCCCGAACCCCTCCATCGCCTCCAGCACCCCCAAGGCCTCATCGAAACGCCCCTCGGTGCGCAGCACCCGAATCCCCGGCGCGGCGCGCACCCGCAGCGCGCTGATATTGCCGATCCAGATTCCGTTCATACCGCTCTCCCACAGCCGTAGCGCCCACAGCGCATCATCCGTCTCACCCTCGCGCACCAGCAGCAGCGTCTCGTTGCGGCCGTCGTGCACCTGCGGCAGCACCGGCAGCTCGATGGCCGGGGCGGAGCTGAGCCAGCGCAGCCAGCCGCCATCGGCCAGGCCCACCGGGCGGCGCCAGCCCCTCGCCGCCAGCGCCGACTCCAGTTGAGTCAGCCCGCCGCGATAGTGGAGGTTGAGCGGATGGCGGTGCAGGGCGCGCAGGTCGTCGCGCCAGGCGGGCAGTCCGGGGCGCATCGGTTCCGGCGGCATGGGTGTCGGTGGTGGTGCGATGAGGCCGCCGCCGATGATGGCCGCGAGCATCAGCAGCGCGGGCGTCAGCGGGCCGCCCCCCTCGCGGCTGTGGCGGCGATAGGCGATGCCGAGCAGGGCTACCCAGGCCAGGGCCAGGGCGGCGGCGGCGAGCAGCGCGGAGAGGGCAACGCGACCCAGGTAGAGCGGTGAGATCAGGGCGGCGCCCAGCAGCACGGCGAAGGCGGCGTAGGCGAGCCAGACCCGCTCGGGGCGCAGCTCGCGGGCGATGAGCACGGCGAGGAAACCGTAGAGGCTGAGTCCCGGTATCAGAGTCAGGGTGTCGATATTCAGCCCCAGCAGAAGCTGGGCGCCGAGCAGGGCGAAGCCCGCCGCCGCCAGCCAGTGCAGCAGCGCGCGCGGTCGGCGACGCAGCAGCAGGTAGGCGGCGATGGCGGCGAACAGAGCGATGAGGCTCTCGGCGGAGAAGAGGCCGCCCAGGGCCCCCATCCACTGGTCCATCAGCGGGCTGCGCAGCCCCGGCAGTTGCTGGGCCAGATAGTGGTCGAGGTGGGGCAGCAGGCCCCCCTGGTGCAGGGCCCGCGTCAACAGGCTGAAGGCGGTGATGGCGATTAGCAGTAACAGGGCCCACAGGCTCATGCCGCGCGCCTCGGGGTGCTCCGGGTCGAGCAGCGCCGCGGGCAGCTCGCCCAGGCGCGGGTGCAGGCGGCTCCAGAGCAGCGCCCGTTGCATCAGCGGGTAGGCGCGTGGGTGCAGATAGAGGAATAGCCGCCGAGCCGTCCAGCCGAACAGCAGCAGCGCCGTCAGCAGCAACAGGATCGCCAGGGCCAGGCGTCCGGCCGCCTCGGCGGCCAGCTCCAGCGAGGCGGCGAAGACCAAACCCGGCAGCAGATAGAGCGGCGCCCACAGCAGCGCCGAGAGGATGTTGACGGCGAAGAAGCGCCCGGCGGGCATCTCCAGCATCCCCGCCACCGCGGGCAGGATGGGGCGGATGGGGCCGACGAAGCGGGCGAAGAGGATGCTCTTGCCGCCGTGGCGCTGGAAGTAGTCGGCGGAGCGTTCGATGAGCGCCGGATGAGCCCTGAAGGGCCAGAGCCCGCGCAGCCCCTGATGGTAGCGTCGCCCCAGGTAGAAGCTGGCGCCGTCGCCCGCCACCGCACCGAGGGCGGCCCAGGCGGCAGTCTCGGCGAAGGGCAGGGTGCCCATGCCTACCAGCGCGCCGATGGCGAACATCAGCAGGGTGCCGGGCAGCAGCAGCCCCACCAGCGCCAGCGACTCGCCGCAGGCGATGGCGAACACCGCCGCCCAGGCCCAGCCCGGGTGGGCGGCGATCCAGTCGTTGAAGGTATGCAGCCACTCCATCCGTTCATTGTAACGCCACGTCGGACAAACACCGACGCCGCTTTAGGAGTAAAGCCACTGATGGCTGAGGGGGAATTACGCCATGCTGAAATAAGGCTATACTATTCCCAACCAAATAACTTGGGTATTCAATATGGAACTGCTGAAATTTCACACGCAGGAGATCCCCGACATGGAAGCCCAGGGAGCACGTTACGTCGTCGTCGCCTGTACGCTGGATTGGCGCGATGGCGAGATCACTAACGACCCGCGCCAGATCCCCCGTATCCAGCGCGAGCTTCGCAAGCGCTGGTTCAACCGTCTGGCCCTGGCCAGCTGATCACGGCGCCCCCCCGCGCCTGAAAAAACCGCCGCGAGGCGGTTTTTTTGTTCCCCCGCCACCGCCGGGGGTATGCTTAGGCGATGCCAAGACTCTTTGCACTACTGTTATTGTTGCTCCCCTCCGCCCTCTCCGCGCAGACGGAGGCCGAGGCATTGCAGCAGGAATTAACCCGGCTGG
>JBFFSW010000321.1:0-2326 GCA_041572195.1 Thiohalomonadaceae bacterium
GCTGCTGGATGTGGGGCTGAGCTACATCTAGCTGGGGCAGAGCGCCACCACCCTCTCCGTCGGTGAGGCGCTGCGGGTGAAGCTGGCGCGCGAGCTCTCCAAGCGCGATACCGGCAATACCCTCTACATCCTCGACGAGCCCACCACCGGCCTGCACTTCCATGACATCGAGCAGTTGCTGGCGGTGCTCCATCGCCTGCGCGAGCACGGCAACACCATCGTCGTCATCGAGCACAACCTGGATGTGATTAAGACTGCCGACTGGCTCATCGACCTTGGCCCCGAGGGGGGCGATGGCGGCGGCACCATCGTCGCCAGCGGCACCCCGGAGGCGATCGCCGCCTGCGCGGCCAGCCACACCGGGCGCTTTCTCAAGCCGCTGCTGGAGCGTTAGTCCAGCTCGACGATATCCAGCGTCGGTGGCTCGCCTTCAAAGCTGAGTCGCTCGTGCATCGCCGGGGTGAGATGGACGATGCCCTCCTCGTCCACCAGCATCGCCGCCTTGAGACCGAGGCGCTTGGCAATGTGCGGCCACCCCTCCACCCCGGCCACCACCAGGGCGGTGGCGGCGGCATCGGCCAGGGCACCGTTCTCATGCAGCACGGTCACCGTGGTCACCCCCTGCACCGGCATACCGCTGCGCGGGTCGAGGATGTGCATGTAGCGCACCCCCTCATGCTCGCGATAGCGTTCGTAGTTACCGGAGGTGAAGACCGCCTCATCACCGCTAACCTCGATGGCGGCCAGCACCCCTTTCCCCTGAGGGTGACGTACACCGACCCGCCACGGACGCTGGCCTGCCGCACGGCCGATGGCCCGCAGATCCCCTCCCGCGTTGACGATGGCGTTGGCGATACCCATTTCCTGCAGGCGCTCTATGGCTAGGTCCACCGCATAGCCCTTGGCAAAGGCGCCAAAGTCCAGCTGTACCGCTGGGTTGCTGCTGCTGATGGCATTGCCGTCGAGATGAACCTGGGCCATGGAGGGGCCCGAGTCCACCCAGCGGGCGATCGACTCGGGTGAAGGCGGAGGGCCATTGGGCGGGGTATCCGCCTGGAAGCCCCAGAGCTGAAGCAGGCCACCGATGGCCGGATTGAACAAGCCCTCGCTACGTGTCTCCAGCCCCCGTGAATGCTCGATGATGGGAATGAGAGAGTCGGGGATGACGGCGCTCTTGCCGGCGGCGATCGCCTGGTTGGCCGCAGAGAGCGGACCGGGCTTCCAGGCGTGCCACTCGCGGTGCATCCGCTGGAAGTCGGCATCGATGGCGCTGATGGCTGCCTCGGCACGTTCACGCTCGGCACCGTCAATGGTGATGTCCACCAGGGTACCGAAGACATAGATTTGCTGGTGGATGCGCTGGGGCGAATCGTCACCGGAGCAGGCAACCAGTGTCAGCGAGAGAAGGATCAGGGCCAGTCGTTTCATGGCCACACACTAGCAGATAGCAACACGCGGCGTCAGTGGGCCTTAGCCTCCGGGCAGTGTCACCACACTCAACATGTCGCCGACCCCCATGCCCAGTACCTCCGAGGCCCGCCCCCGGTTAACCGCGACCTCCAACAAACCGCTCGAGTTCTCGTAGCAGAAGACTTCACCAATAGCCACGTCGGAGAAGGTGTTACGGCGAGGCAGCAGCTGCCCAGAAACCGCCAGGCTCAGGTCCGGCTTCGCTCGCACGCCGCTGATGAGGTTACCGTAGTGGTCGATATAGCACACCGCCTCAAGCTCGTCGGGCCACTCTCGCCCCGCCTCCACCTCGATCGGCGTTGACAGCTCACGACTGACACCGGGTTTCAGGGCCTCGCTGGCAATGGCTGCCGCGGTGGGTGCGAAGAGGTCACGCCCGTGAAAGCTGGCGCTAAGGCGCGCTGGCGTACTATCGATACGCCACTGCCGGACGGAAGAGGCTCGGCGGCGCAACAGTTCGAAGAGGCCATTGCCCGGACCGACAAAGAGTCGGCCGTCCGCCTGCATAACCACCGGCTCGCGCGTACCGCCAACCCCCGGGTCGACTACACAGAGAAAGACCGTACCCGGGGGGAACTCCATGGCGTAGGCGGCCAGTAGATAGGCGCTCTCGCGCACCCGCTGTGCCGGGGCATCGGCGAACAGGTCGACCAGCGCTACGCCCGGTGCCTGCTGATACAGCACCGCCTTCATCTGCCCCAGGTAGGGGCCGTGCAGACCGAAGTCGGTAAAGGTGACGATCAGGCTCATGATTTCAGGATAGCGGAAACGAAAAAGCCGGGCATTAAGCCCGGCTTTTCAGGTCGCGAGAGCGGAGGATTAATCCTCGGCGCTCTCCTCGACGACCTCGTCAGCA
>JBFFSW010000322.1:0-2306 GCA_041572195.1 Thiohalomonadaceae bacterium
CGCCTGGACCAGGTGCTGGCAGAGCTTTTCCCGCAGTACTCCCGTTCGCGCCTGAGCGCCTGGCTGAAGGCGGGGCAGGTGAGCGTGGATGGCCGTGCCATGCGCCCGCGCGACAAGGTGTTCGGCGGCGAGGCGGTGGAGCTGCGCCCGGAGGTGGAGGCCGAGGAGCGCTGGGAGGCGCAGCCGATCCCGCTGGAGATCGTCTACGAGGACGAGGCCCTCATCGTCATCGACAAGCCCGCCGGGCTGGTGGTGCACCCGGCGGCGGGCAACCCCGACGGCACCCTGCTCAACGCCCTGCTGCACCACGAACCGGCCCTGGCCGAGGTGCCGCGGGCGGGCATCGTCCACCGCCTGGACAAGGAGACATCGGGTCTGCTGGTGGTGGCCCGCACCCTGGAATCGCAGATCGAGCTGGTCAAGCAGCTACAGGCGCGCAGCATGGGCCGCGAGTACATCGCCGTCTGTAACGGCGTGCTCACCGGCGGCGGCAGCGTCGATGCCCCCATCGGCCGCCACCCGGTGGATCGCAAGCGCATGGCGGTGGTGCGCGATGGCAAGGAGGCGATCACCCACTACCGCCTGCTGCAGCGCTTTCGCGCCCACTCGCAGATCCGCCTCAAGTTGGAGACCGGCCGTACCCACCAGATCCGCGTACACATGGCCCACCTGCGCTACCCGCTGGTGGGGGACCCGCTCTACGGCGGCCGCCTGCGCCTGCCGCCGGAGGCGGGCGAGGAGCTGATCGCGACCCTGCGCGGCTTCCGCCGCCAGGCCCTGCACGCCGAGCACCTGGAGCTGAACCACCCGCTCAGCGGCGAGCTGGTGGGCTGGGAGGCACCGCTGCCGGAGGATATGCGCCGCCTCATCGCCGTGCTGGAGCGGGACCGGGATGAGCACGGTGGCGCTTGAGCTGATAACGCCCGACTGGCCCGCTCCCACCGGTGTGTGGGCGCTCACTACCACCCGCCTGGGCGGGGTGAGCCCGGCCCCCTACGACAGCCTCAACCTCGGCGACCACGTCGGCGATGCCCCCCAGGCGGTGGCCGAGAACCGCCGCATCCTGCGCGAGGTCCTGCCCAGTGAGCCGCGCTGGCTCAGTCAGGTACATGGCTGTAGCGTCGCCGATGCCGGAGAGTCAGGTCCCTGCGAGGCGGACGCCGCCATCGCTCTGGAGCCGGGCCGCGTCTGCGCGGTGCTCACCGCCGACTGCCTGCCGGTGTTGCTATGCGATAAGGCGGGGACGCGGGTGGCGGCGGTACATGCCGGTTGGCGGGGTTTGGCTGATGGCGTGTTGGAGGCGACGGTAGCGCGCATGGCGGGAGATGAGTTGATGGCCTGGCTGGGTCCGGCCATCGGCCCCGATGCCTTCGAGGTGGGGGATGAGGTGCGCGAAGCCTTTCTTGAGCGCGACCCGGGCGCCGAGGCAGCCTTCCAACCCTCGCCCCAGGGTCGCTGGCTGGCCGACCTCTACACCCTGGCGCGGCGGCGTCTCGCGGCCGCCGGTGTGGGGGCGGTCTACGGCGGCGGGCTCTGTACCTATACCGATAGTGAGCGCTTCTACTCCTACCGCCGCGATGGGGTGACCGGGCGCATCGCCTCGCTGATCTGGTTGGGTTATGATGCCCCGCCTGTCGCCCCATAAGGATCACCATGAGCCTGCTTGCCTACATCGTCCTCTTCTGCCTGCTCGGTGGGGTGCTCAGCGTGCTTGCCGCCAGCGCCTTCCTGCTGCTCTCAGAGCGCTGGCGCGAGCGCAGCATGCCGCACATGGTCAGCTTCGCCATCGGCGCCCTGCTCGGCGCCGCCTTCCTGGCGCTGTTGCCCCACGCGCTGGAGCCGAGTCATGGGATCGACCCGCACCAGGTGACCTCGGTGGTGCTCTACGGCCTGCTCGCCTTCTTCCTGCTGGAGCGCATGGTGATCTGGCGCCACTGCCACCACAGCCACTGCGATGTGCACGGCGTGGATGAGGGGCACGACCACGGCCATCACCACAACAAGCCCAGCTCGGGGGTGATGGTGCTGATCGGCGATGGCATCCACAACGTCGTCGACGGCGTACTGATCGCCGCCGCCTTCCTCACCGATACCCACCTGGGGGTGGTCACCGCGCTGGCGGTGGCGGCGCACGAGATCCCGCAGGAGGTGGGGGACTTCGCGGTGCTGCTGCACAGCGGCTTCAGCCGCGCCCGCGCCTTCGCCTACAACATCCTCGCCAGCCTCGCCACGGTGATCGGCGGCGTGCTCGCCTACTACAGCCTGAGCGATGCCCAGGCGCTGCTTCCCTACGTGCTGGCCATCGC
>JBFFSW010000323.1:0-2288 GCA_041572195.1 Thiohalomonadaceae bacterium
GAAGGACATGGGCCGTTTTCTTTTGTCCGCCGTACAGGTGATAATGGCGCCCTTTTTTCAAGGTGTCCGCCATGTGGTTCAAGAATCTTCAACTCTATCGTCTCACCCGCGAGCTGGAACTCAGCCCCGAACAGCTGCATGAGAAGCTGGAGGCCGACGCCTTCCGCCCCTGCGGCTCGCTGGAGCAGCTGAGCCACGGCTGGGTCTCCCCCCTGGGGCGACACTCCGATCAGCTGGTGCACGCCGCGGGCGGGCGCGTCCTCATCTGCGCCAAGCGCCAGGAGAAGCTGCTGCCCGCCGGAGTGGTCAAGGAGATGGTGGACGAGCGCGCCGCTGAGCAGGAAGCGGAGGAGGGAAGGCCGCTGCGGCGCAAGGAGCGCGAGCTGATCAAGGAGGAACTGCTGCACGAGCTGCTGCCCCGGGCGCTGGTGCGCTCGCGCCTCGGCTTCGCCATGCTCGCCCCGCGCGAGGGCTGGCTGCTGGTGGATGCCTCCTCCGCCAGCCGCGCCGAGGAGCTGGTCTCGCTGCTGCGCAACTCCCTGGGCTCGCTGCCGGTGCAGCCACCGCAGCCCAACATGCCGCCCGCCTCGGTGATGACCGGCTGGGTCAGCGACGGCCGCGCCGAGTCCTTCACCCTGGGCGATGAGTGCGAGCTGAAGGAGCCGGTGGAAGAGGGCGGGGTGATCCGCGCCCGCCACCAGGACCTCACCGCCGATGAGATCCAGGCCCACCTCAACGCCGGTAAGCAGGTGACCAAACTGCACCTGGACCTTGAGGAGCGGGTACAGTTCCTGCTCGCCGACGACTTCTCCATCAAGCGCATCAAGCTGGCCGACCTGCTCTTCGATGACTCCGCGGAAATGGAGGACGAGGCCGCCCGCCTGGATGCCGACTTCGCCATCATCGCCTCCGAGCTACTGGGGCTGATCAACCAGCTGGTGAAGGCCTGCGGCGGCGAGAACGAGGCCGCCTACGGCCTTTAAATCACTTTAAATAACCGTTATATCCTGCTGTTATTTAATGAAATTCTTTATCAGAACCCTGGGGTGCAAGGTCAACTGGCTGGACTCGGCGCGGATCAGCGCCGCGCTGCAGTCAGCGGGCCACATCGCCGCCGACGACGAGGCGGAAGCGGACACCGTACTGGTCAACAGCTGCACCGTCACCGCCGAGGCGGACCGCAAGTCGCGACAGACCGCCAGCGGTGCCCTCAAGCAGGCCAAGCAGGTGGCGGTCATGGGCTGCGGCCCCCGGGCCGCGCAGGAGCAGGGCGCTCAGTGGCAAGCAGGGGAGAGCCAAGTGTTCGCCGATGAGGAGGCACTGCTACGCCACTTTGGGGTCGACACCGACACCCTCTTCTATCCCCTGCGCACCTCGCGCACCCGTTTGCCGGTGGCCATTCAGTCCGGATGTGACAACCAGTGCGCCTTCTGCATCACCCGCATCGCCCGGGGCCGTCACCGCTCGCTGCCCGCCGAGGCCATTGTCGAGCACGTACGGCAGGCGGTTGGGCTGGGGGTGAAGGAGGTGGTGCTCACCGGCATCAACCTCGCCGCCTGGGGCTGCTCAGACTCCAACCGAGCCGCCGAGAGCCGCCTGCCGGAGCTGCTGCGACGCCTGCTGAAGGAGACCGAAATCCCGCGCATCCGCCTCTCTTCCCTGGGTCCGGAGTTCCTGCACCCGGAGTTCTTCGAGGTCTACGCCGACGAGCGCATCTGCGACCACCTGCACCTCTCCATCCAGAGCGGCTCCCCCGCCATCCTCATGGCGATGCAGCGCGGCCACGGCCTTGAGGAGATCCACCTCATCGCCCAGCAGGCCCGCGCCGTGCGCCCCAACAGCGCCTTCACTACGGATCTTATCGTCGGATTCCCGGGGGAGGGTGAGGCCGAATTCGAGGAGACCCTGACGATGGTACGTGCCATCGGCTTCGCCGCACTACACGTCTTTCCCTTCTCCCCGCGCGTAGGCACTCCCGCGGCACGACTGCCCGGACAGCTGGAGACGGCTGAGAAGAAGCGCCGGGCCGCCATCCTCCGCCAGCTCGGTGAGGAGCAGCGCCGCGCCTTCATCGCCTCACAGCTCGGCAAACCGCATCAGGTGCTGGTCGAGAAGGGTGGCTGGGGACAGACCGGCAACTACATCAGGGTGAAGATGGGGCCGATGGCACAGCCCGGGGAGATTCAGACCGTGGTTCTCAGCGGTGATAGTTCCTCGACTCGATAGATGGCTCCGACAGGTCTACTCTTAAGGCATGCGACTCGTCACCTTATCTCTCCTTGCCAGCA
>JBFFSW010000324.1:0-2286 GCA_041572195.1 Thiohalomonadaceae bacterium
ACCAGGGCAGCCGCAACCGCAAGGGCTTCGTCGGCATGAAGGAGCTGCTGGTCAAGGCGGTGGACCGGATCGACTACCTGTTCCAGCAGGACGAGGCGATCACCGGTATCACCACCGGCTTTGCCGACTTCGACGGTAAGACCTCCGGCCTGCAGCGCTCTGACCTCATTATCGTCGCCGGGCGTCCATCCATGGGTAAGACCACCTTCGCCATGAACCTGGCGGAGAACGCGGCGATCATGGCCCAGGTGCCGGTGGCGGTGTTCTCCATGGAGATGCCCGGCGAGCAGCTGGCGATGCGTATGATGTCCTCGCTCGGCCGTATCGATCAGCACAAGGTGCGTACCGGCAAGCTGGAGGACGACGACTGGCCGCGGCTCACCTCCTCGGTGGGGATCCTCTCCGAGGCCCCCATCTACATCGACGATACCCCCGGCCTCACCCCCACCGAACTGCGTGCCCGCTGCCGTCGGCTGGCCCGTGAGCATGGCCTCGGTCTCATCGTCATCGACTACCTGCAGCTGATGCAGGTCTCCGGTAGCGGCGAGAACCGCGCCGCGGAGATCTCCGAGATCTCCCGCTCGCTCAAGGCCCTGGCCAAGGAGCTCAATGTGCCGGTGATCGCCCTCTCGCAGCTCAACCGCTCGCTGGAGCAGCGCCCCAACAAGCGCCCGGTGATGTCGGACCTGCGTGAGTCGGGCGCCATCGAGCAGGACGCTGACGTCATCGTCTTCATCTACCGCGATGAGGTCTACAATGAGGACTCGGCCGACCGCGGCACCGCCGAGATCATCATCGGCAAGCAGCGTAACGGTCCCATCGGTAAGGTCCGTCTCGCCTTCCTTGGTCAGTACACCCGCTTCGAGAATCTCGCCCCCGGCTCCTACAACGAAAGCTACGACTGATGCGCGCCACCCGCGTCTCCATCGACCTGGGCGCACTGCGCCACAACCTCGGCGTGGTCCGCGCACAGGCCCCCCAATCCCGCGTCATGGCCGCGATCAAGGCCAACGGCTACGGCCACGGCCTGCTGGAGACCGCCCGCACCCTGACCGCGGCCGGGGTGGACGCCCTCGGCGTCGCCTGCATCGACGAGGCGCTGCAACTGCGCGAGGCGGGCATCGATACCCCGTTGACCCTGCTCGAGGGCTTCTTTCACGCCGATGAGATCCCGCTGCTGCTGGAGCAGCGCCTCGAGCCGCTGCTGCATCAGCGCTGGCAGCTGGAGGCGCTGGCCGCCTACCTGCCGCAATACGACTTCGGCGGTGAGCGGCTGCCGGTCTGGCTCAAGCTCGATACCGGCATGCACCGCCTCGGCTACCCGGCCGGATGGGCGCGTGAGCTGCAGGCCCAGGTGGCGGCCAATCCGATGCTAGAGTTGCGCGGCTTCATGACCCATCTGGCCTGTGCCGACGAGCGCGGCAGCCCGGCCACCGCGGCGCAGCTCAAGCTCTTTGCCGAGGTGACCGAGGAGATGCCCGGCGAGCGCGCCATCGCCAACTCCGCCGGGGTGCTGGCCTGGCCCGAGAGCCACGCCGACTGGGTGCGCCCGGGGATCATGCTCTATGGCGTCTCGCCCTTCGCTGCTTCGGTCGGCGCCGACCATGGTCTCAAACCGGTGATGGGGCTCAGCTCGCGGCTGATCGCCGTCAACCGCCTCAAGGCGGGTGAGGCGGTGGGCTATGGCGCCACCTGGCGCGCCCCCGAGGCCATGCCGGTGGGGGTGGTGGCGGTGGGCTACGGCGATGGCTACCCGCGCCACGCCCCCAGCGGCACCCCGGTGCTGGTCAACGGCCTGGAGGCGCCGCTCATCGGCCGCGTCTCCATGGATATGATCACCGTCGACCTGCGCGGCCAGCCCGAGGCCAGCATCGGCGCCCCGGTGGAGTTGTGGGGGCCGAACCTTCCCATCGAGCGCGTCGCCGAGGCGGCCGGGACCATCGGCTACGAGCTGCTCTGTCAGGTGACCGCCCGCGTCCATCGGGATATCGTCGGTGGCTGAATGGCCGCGCGTCGGCGTCGGCGTCGGCGCCCTGGTGCGCCGCGGCGATGCGCTGCTGCTGGTGTTGCGCGGTCGCCCCCCCTGCGAGGGGGAGTGGGCGGTGCCCGGTGGCAAGCTGCGCGCCGGTGAGAGCCTGGCCCAGGCGCTGGAGCGCGAGGTGATGGAGGAGTGCGGCGTCGAGGTGCGTTGCGGCGCGCAGGCCTACCACTTCGAGCACATCGAGCGTGATGACGACGGCGCGCTACGCTTTCACTATGTGGTGCTCGACTTTCACGCCGAGTGGC
>JBFFSW010000325.1:0-2283 GCA_041572195.1 Thiohalomonadaceae bacterium
GGCACCTCCGGTACGGTGTTGCTTGCCGATAAGGATGGGACACCCATCACCCCGGCGCTGATGTACAACGATGGCCGTGCGCCGGGCGAGCCGCGTGGCCGGTGGCTGCTGCGGCAGCACCCCGAGGCGGCGCGGCTGCATAGCCAGGCCGATTGGCTGAGCTTTCGCCTCACGGGCCGCCACGTCTGCGATAGCAATAACGCCCTGAAACTGCCTCCCCTCCCCGAGGTGGTCCCGGCCGGTACGCCCATTGGGACGATTCTCCCCGGCATGGCCGAGGAGCTGGGCCTGCCGACTGACCTCCTCATCGTCGCCGGAACCACCGACTCCACCGCCGCGCTGATCGCCTCGGGGGCGTCGGCGCCGGGCGATGCGGTCACCTCGCTGGGCTCCACCCTGGTGCTGAAGGTGATCAGCGATACCCCCATCAGCGCGCCGGAGTACGGGGTCTACAGCCAGCCGTATGGGGAGCGTTGGCTGGTGGGCGGGGCCTCCAATTCCGGCGGCGCGGTATTGCGCCAGTTCTTCAGCGATGAGCGCATGGCGGAGCTGACGACTGGGCTGAACTTCGACGTGCCCACCGGCCTCGACTACACCCCCCTGCCCTCGCCCGGCGAGCGCTTTCCCATCAACGACCCGAAGCTCCAGCCGTGTATGGAACCCAGGCCCGATGATGAACTGGGATTCTTTCAGGGGCTACTGGAGGGGATCGCGCGCATCGAGGCGCGCGGTTATCATCTGCTGCACGAGCTGGGCGCGCCCTACCCGCGCAGGCTCTTTAGCGTCGGCGGAGGGGCGCGTAACCGTGCCTGGAGCCGATTCCGCCTCGGCCTGATCGGCTGCGAGGGGGCCGAGCCGCGTTATCATGAGGCGGCCTATGGCGCGGCGCTGTTGGCGCGACGCGGCCTCAACGACAAGGAGTCAACGACATGAGTAACAACCCCGTCAGCGGCGCGCTCTATCTACCGCGCGGCCTGGGTCTCATCATCCAGCCCGGCGTGCGTCGCTTCGTCGCCATCCCGCTGGCGATCAATATCCTCGTCTTCGCCCTGCTCTTCTGGCTGGCGAGTAGCTATTTCAGCGAGTGGGTGGACTCCATCGCCCCCCAGTGGGAGTGGTTCGCCTGGCTCGCCGATCTGATTTGGGTGCTGTTCGCCGGGATGCTGCTGGTGATGCTCTTCTTCGGCTTCTCGCTGCTGGCCAACATCATCGCCGCCCCCTTCAACGGCCTGCTGGCCGAGGCGGTGGAGCGCCACCTGAACGGACGCGAGCCGCCGAGCTCGGACTGGCGGGAGCTTCTGAGAAAGGCACCGGGGATGATCATCGACGAGCTGGGTAAGCTCGGCTACTACCTGCTGTGGTTCCTGCTGCTGCTGATCCTCACCTTCATCCCGCCCATCAGCGCCGCGGCGCCGGTGATCTGGCCGCTGTTCAGCGCCTGGATGCTGGCGGTGCAGTACTGCGACTACCCGCTGGGCAACCACGAGCTGCGCGGGCGCGAGCAGCGCCGCATCCTCGGCGAGCGGCGCTGGCTGTCGCTGGGCTTCGGCGGCGCCACCCTGCTGGCGACCCTGGTGCCGGTGGTCAACTTCCTGGTGATGCCCACCGCGGTGGCCGCGGCCACGGCGATGAGCGTGGAGCGGCTGCTCAAGCGCGAGGGCTGAACTCAGCGCTCGGCGAGCTGCACCTGGGCCACCGCCAGCCACAGCAGCAGCCGCTCGCCCAGCGCCAGCGACTCCCCCCGGCGCAGCAGATCACGCCAGGCCTCGTTCCACTCCTCCGGGGTACGCCGGGCATTCGGGCCGCCCCGCAGCGAGAGGGTTTGCAGGCGCAGGCGCACTCCCGCCGGTGTCTGCTCCAGCAGGCGGCTGTACTCATCGAATCCCCCGCCCGGTGCAGACGGAATCAGGAAACGTATGGTCTCACCTTCATAGAACGCTGCGGCATCAACGGCTGTCGAATCCCCTGCCCCGTCCATGCCTTGCGGAGCAGTAAAAACCAGTATCCCGGCGATGATTAAAATAATTACAAATAAGGTACCGAGACCGATAATGATCTGTCTGGGTTGTTTCATTTCTAAAACAGGATATCCGGCAGCCAGAGTGACAGTTGTGGAATATATGTCACCGCTACAAGGAATGCGAGCAGCACCATCAGCCATGGCAGTGCCGCGCGAACCACCTGCATGATGGACATTTTGGTGATCCCCGCAGTAACAAAGAGATTCAATCCGACGGGCGGTGTCACCATACCGATCTCAAGGTTCACCACCATGATGATACC
>JBFFSW010000326.1:0-2278 GCA_041572195.1 Thiohalomonadaceae bacterium
AGTAGATATCCTTCTCGTGCAGGTCAAAGGTGTATCGGGTGGTGATGGTGCTGAAGAGCAGGTAGCCGCCGGTGGTGTGCAGCACCCCCTTGGGCTTGCCGGTGGAGCCGGAGGTGTAGAGGATGAACAGCGGGTCCTCGGCATCCATCTCCTCGCAGGGGCAGTAGGTTTCAGACTCGGCCACCGCCTCGTGGTACCAGATATCTCGCTCCGGGTGCCAGACGATGTCGCCGCCGGTGCGCTTCAAGGTGAGTACGGTGTGGACGTTGGGACAGCCCTCCAGGGCCTTGTCGGTATTGGCCTTGAGCGGCACCCGCTTGCCGCCGCGCAGCCCCTCGTCGGCGGTGATCACCACCTGGCAGTCGGAGTCGAGGATGCGGTCCTTGAGCGATTCGGGGGAGAAGCCGCCGAAGACCACCGAGTGCACCGCGCCGATGCGGGCGCAGGCGAGCATGGCGTAGCCCGCCTCGGGCACCATCGGCATGTAGATGCAGACCCGGTCGCCCTTCTTGACCCCGCGGGCCTTGAGCGCGTTGCCCAGGCGCGAGACCTCCTCGTGCAGTTCGCGATAGCTGATCGCGCGCGAGTCGGCGGGGTCGTCACCCTCCCAGATGATGGCGGTCTTGTCGGCGTGGGCATCCAGGTGGCGGTCGATGCAGTTGTAGGCGACGTTGAGTTTGCCCCCCTCGAACCAGCGGATGTGCAGGTCGTCGGCGGCGTAGCTCCAGTCCAGAACCTTGTCCCAGGGGTGGTACCAGTCGAGCAGGGCATCGGCCTGTTCGGCCCAGAAGCCCTCGGGGTCGTCGACAGAGCGGCGGTAAAGGGTATCGTACTGTTCGGCGTTGATGTTGGCCTGGGCGGCGAAGTCGGCCGGGACCGGATAGAGCTTTTCGCTGGACATGAGATCTCCCCCGTCTGTGGATGAGCCCACTCTAACTTTGACGCTGGCTCAACTGCAATTTATGGATGAAGCGCTGAAGTTTGTTGTTAACGTCGTTGCTGAGCTGGCGGAAGCAGCAACCAACGCGCTGAATCTCGCTGCCGTCCTTACGCTTCTGCTTGAAGCTGTTGCGCAGCTCCAGGTCTACCTCGATGAGGCCGAATTCCCCCAGGTCGATTTGGCAACCCTCGAGGATTTCGCCCGGCTCGTAGAGGTGCTCCAGATTCTCATCGACAAGGCCGATGCCGCCGCAGCTCAGGTCCACCACGGAGAGCTCCAGCTCCCCCTGCCTCGACTCCGGCACGAGGCAGTTGATGGGGTTGACGATGGGGGTGGAGACGCGGAAGAACTCGCGCCGCTGCGGCCGGTGCAGGCTCTCGGGGATGTCGGCGGCGAACACCACCTCGCCCTGGTAGCGGGCCTTGCGCAGGCCGCTGACGCGGAACTTGATGCTGATGTTGTCCATCTTGGTGACGCACAGCATCTCGCCATTGGCGATGGCGCGGCTGTTGACCTTCTCGTCCTGACCGTAGTCCAGCACCACCAACTCACGCTCGGGCAGCACCGCCAGTACGGTGGTCAGCAGGTACTGCTTGCCGCCATCGATGTAGGCGGTGATGAAGGGGGTTTTCTTGCTCAGGTCACGAAGAACGGCAACGATCTGCGGCCGTGATTGCAGCAGATACTTTTCGTGTTCTTCGACCTCGGCCAACTCGGTCTTGGTGGCCTGTGAGTAATCAAGCATGTTCTGTATGTAAAGGGGCTCGGCGGTAACGATTATTATTATTTCGGCAGCGGGCGCCGAATATTGAATCCCGCCATTCTAACGTAGACGGGGGCGGATGTCCGCCCGCATCAGCCCGGAAACAGCCGCTGCCACCAGCGGCGGCGATTGTTCGGCGGTGGGATGGCCGCCTGCAGGTCCACCGGGGGGAGGGTGGAGAGCACCCAGCCGGGCAATACCTCGCCGAAGCCGGGGCCGCAGGAGCTGCCGAGGTTGTTGGGGTCGTAGATCTTGATGAAGCGGGGCTCGTCCACGTCGTCGGCGTAAACGATGCCGCAGTAGTCCTCCTCGTGCTCGCGCCGCAGCAGGGCGTCGATCTCGGGGATGAACTCACGCAGCTTGTCGCCGCTCAGCGGCTCAGCGGGCGGCGGCTCGCCGACGGCGTAGAGGTACCAGCCAGCGTCGGCGCGCTCGGCGAGGCGCGGCCAGAAGGCGTCCAGCTCCTCCCAGCGCAGCAGGCTGCGGAAGTAGCCCTTGTAGGCGCTCATGTAGGGGTTGTCGCTCATGATGGGCCTCTAGCCGAGATAGTCGATCAGTACGCCGGAGGTCTGGCG
>JBFFSW010000327.1:0-2278 GCA_041572195.1 Thiohalomonadaceae bacterium
TACCCGTGGCGAGCGGATCCGCCGCAGCCTGGAAGACCTCGGCCCGATCTTTATCAAATTCGGCCAGATCCTCTCCACCCGCCGCGACCTGCTACCCGATGACATTGCCCTGGAGCTGGCACGGCTGCAGGACCGCGTCGCCCCCTTCCCCGGTCAACAGGCTCGCGCCATCATCGAAAAGGCCTATGGCCAGCCGGTCACTGAGCTGTTCGAGGCCTTTGACGAGCAACCGATGGCCTCCGCCTCGATCGCTCAGGTGCACGCCGCCCGCCTCAAGGGCGGCCAGGAGGTGGTGATCAAGGTACTGCGTCCCGACATCGAGCCGGTGATCCGCCGCGACATCGGCCTGATGTACATCCTCGCCGACAAGGTGGCGCGCTACTGGTCCGATGGCCGGCGCCTGCGCCCGCGTGAGGTGGTGGCAGAGTTCGAGCGCACCATCCTCGACGAGCTGGACCTGATGCGCGAGGCGGCCTCCGCCGCCCAGCTGCGCCGCAACTTCACCAACTCACCGATGCTCTACATCCCCGAGGTCCACTGGCCTTACGCACGGCGCAACGTGCTGGTGATGGAGCGCATCGAGGGGATCCCCATCGGCGACATGGACCGTATCCGCGAGGCGGACATCGACCTCAAGCGCCTGGCCCAGCGCGGCGTGGAGATCTTCTTTACCCAGGTCTTCGTGCACAACTTCTTCCACGCCGACATGCACCCGGGCAATGTCTTCGTCGCCCCCAACGGCCAGTACCTGGCGGTCGACTTCGGCATCGTCGGTACCCTCAGCCCCGAGGACCAGCGCTACCTGGCCGAGAATCTGCTCGCCTTCTTCAAGCGTGACTACCGCCGCGTCGCCGCCCTGCACGTAGAGTCGGGCTGGGTACCGCCCACCACCCGCGTCGATGAATTCGAGTCGGCCATCCGCACCGTCTGCGAACCGATCTTCGAGAAGCCGCTGGCGGAGATCTCCTTCGGCCAGCTGCTGCTGCGCCTGTTCCAGACCGCACGACGCTTCAATATGGAGATCCAGCCGCAGCTGGTGCTGCTGGAGAAGACCCTGCTCAACATTGAGGGACTGGGGCGGCAGATCTACCCCGAGCTGGACCTGTGGCAGACCGCCAAGCCCTTCCTCGAACGCTGGATGAGCGAACAGCTCGGCACCCGCGCGGTGTGGAAGCGCATCAAGGAGAACGCCCCGCAGTGGGGCGAGAAGCTGCCGGAGATCCCCAGCCTCATCCACGACGTGCTCCAGCAGGCCAAGCACGGCCGCCTCAAGCTCAACGACCAGAGCCGCGAGCTGGAGGCGATCCGCCGTGAGATCCGCGAGGCCAACCGCCGCACCGTCGCCGCCATCACCGGCGGCGCGCTGATCCTCGCCGCCGCCCTCATCTACGGCCTCGACGGTTACAGCCCGCAGATGCTCGGCGGCGCGCCGACGATCAGCTGGCTGTTGATGGGCGTGGGGATCGTGGTGTTGAACAACAGCAGGAAATAGTGGTCCGATATAAACCCTAACAACGAAAAGGACGCGCCAATGAAAAGGATTTCTCTACTCATCGTCTGTATGATTCTCGCCGTCGCCCAGGCGCGGGCCGAGTCGATGGCAATGTGGCTCGATATGGGGCTGGCCGATTACGGCAGCGACGGCCCCGGTGGCAAGCTGGCCATCAACCTGATGCCCCACGAGCAGTGGGGGGTGAGTGCTCGGGCGGTGGCCATCAGTGACGGCACGGGTTTTATGGACGACATCCTCAACCCGTTTATGGAGCTTGCTACATTAGGTTTTTATGAATCCAGCAACACCCCCGCACGCACCCTCCACGAGCGTGCGCTACTAGTGCGGCGGGAGTTCTACGATGGACAGTTCGCCGTCGCTTTGGGTGCGGGTGTGGCCCGTGAACGCTGGAGCGTTCTGAATACCGAGCAGGAGGCGACCGGTATTGCCTACTCCGTGGCGCTGAGAACCAAGCGCTGGGATGGATTTGGGGTGTCGCTGTCGCTGGACGGTAATGTGAACGATGTCGCCAGTTTTCACGGCATCAACTTCAATTTCGAATTAGGTCAACGTTACAGGTAATAGGAATCAACATGCTCAACAGCAACGAATACTTCGACGGCAAGGTCAAATCCATCGCCTTCCAGAACAGCGACAAACCCGCCACCGTCGGCGTCATGGACGTCGGCGACTACGAGTTCGGCACCGACGCCCCCGAGCTGATGCAGGTGGTCTCCGGCAAGCTCATCGTCAAGCTCCCCGGTGCCGACGACTGGGTCGAGTTCA
>JBFFSW010000328.1:0-2273 GCA_041572195.1 Thiohalomonadaceae bacterium
CCGGACAATGTGACCCGCGGCCTGGGCGAGGGGTTCGAGGATATGGACGCCGAGGGGCGCTACATACAGGCGGATTTCGGGACGCTATCGGTCGCCTCCCTTTACCTGCCCTCGGGCTCGGCCAAGGAAGAGCGCCAGCTGGTGAAGTACAGCTTTATGCAACGCTTTGAGGAGGTGCTCAAGGCGCAGCGGCGCAAGCGCCGCGAGTATGTGATCTGTGGCGACTACAACATCGTCCACAAGGAGCGCGATATCAAGAACTGGAAGTCCAACCAGAAGAACTCCGGCTGCCTGCCTGAGGAGCGCGCCTGGCTGGACAAGCTCTTCGGCCCCATGGGCTGGGTGGACGCCTTCCGCGTGGTGGACGAGCGGCCCGAGCAGTACACCTGGTGGTCCAACCGCGGTCAGGCCTGGGCCAACAACGTGGGCTGGCGCATCGACTACCAGGTGATCACCCCCGGCCTGCGCGACAAGGTGATGGCGGCGACGATCTACAAGGATGAGCGCTTCTCCGACCACGCGCCGCTGATCATCGATTACGAGGGGCTGTAGCATGAGGACGGCATGGATGCTCTTCGGGCTGCTCTTTAGCACCGCGGCCCTGAGCCATGGTATCTCCGCCGAGGAGCGGGAACGCATCCTCGGCGGTGGGCTGGCCGAGTTCGTCGAGCTGGGGGCGGCGCACATGCTCAGCGGCTACGACCACCTGCTCTTCCTCTTCGGCGTGGTCTTCTTCCTCAGCCGCTTCGGCGAGGTCCTCAAGTTCATCACCGCCTTCACGCTCGGCCACTCCATCACCTTGCTTGCCGCCACACTCTACGGCGTGCAGGCCAACGCCTATCTCATCGACGCGGTGATCGCCCTGACCGTCTGCTATAAGGGCTTCGAGAACCTGGACGGCTTTCGCCGCTATCTGCGGCGCGGCTCGCCCAACCTCACCGCCATGGTCTTTGGCTTTGGCCTGATCCACGGCTTCGGCCTCTCCACCCGGCTGCAGGAGCTGCCGCTGGGGGAGTCTGGGTTGGTGGCGAAGATCCTCGCCTTCAACGTCGGCGTTGAGCTGGGCCAGGTGGCCGCGCTGGCGCTGATGTTGCTGCTGCTCGGCGGCTGGCGTCTGCGCCCCTCATTCGAGCGCTTCAGCCGTGCCGCCAATATCGGCCTGGTGGGCCTGGGCGGCGTGCTGCTGCTGATGCAGCTTTACGCCTACCAGTACGGCGGGCACGAACATCACCACGAGGCCCCCGCCCTGAGCGGCTATGAGCGGCCACTGTTCCAGAGGCAACCCCAATGAAGAGAATCGCGTTCATCCTCGCCCTGCTGCTGCCGCTGTCGGCGGTCCAGGCCCACGGAGACCACGAACCGGTCAGCGAGGTGGAAGCCCTGGCCATCGCCGTCAACATCGCTGGGCAGTTCGCCGAGTTCGACTCCGGCCTCGACTTCGGCCTGCTCGACAGCAGCTGGATCGGTCTGCCGGTGGAGGCCGCCCGAATCCACCTCCGCGCCGAGGCCTACTACATCGTCACCGTGACGAACCCGAAGGAGGGGCGCAGCCTCTACCTGCTGATGTCCGATGCAGGGGATGTCTACGACGCCAATTTCAGCGGCGAGTTTCCCAAGCTCGAATGAGTGTGTCGTTGGAAGGTTGAGGTGACGCCCCCCTACTCCGCGCCGAGGAAGGGGGAGTAGAGGCCGCTCTGCTCGATCACCTCGAGGTTGTGCAGGTAGTCGGGGCTGGCGCCGCCACTGAGCAGGCGCAGGCCGTAGCGGTAGGGCAGGGTGCCCGCCTTTTCGATGATGGTGGTGCCCTCCGCGGATTGGGCGAAGCGCACAAAGGCGGCGCTCTCGGGTTGCTCCATCACCTTGGCCGGGGCCACCAGGAAGAGCAGGCGGTAGAGGACGTATTCACCCTTTTTCATGTTCTCCATGGTCGGCTCGACGGCGTCCAGCGGCAGCATGCGCAGATCGCGGTGACGACTGCTGCTGATGCCGCTGACCGCCAGTGCCAGCGGGTCCTGCTCCACCGCCTGTTCGATCTTGCCGGAGGAGGCGAGCACCGTGGCCTTGGCGCTGAACTGCTCGTTGACGTTGTCGAATAGCTGCTGGCGTAGGGTGAGGCCAACGCCGGAGATGGTGCCCTGGCGGATGTAGAGATTGATGGGCTGGTCATTGTCGGCCCCCAGCCCGCGCCAGGTGGTGATCTCGCCGCGCAGCACCGCCTTGAGCTGCTCGCGGGAGATGGAGCTGACCATCTGGTTATCCTTGTGGGCGATCAC
>JBFFSW010000329.1:0-2266 GCA_041572195.1 Thiohalomonadaceae bacterium
ATCGACCTGCCGCTAAACCTCGCCTTCGCCGATATCTACCAGGGGCTCAAGGAAATGCACGGCAAACACGAGGTGCCGTACGAGCTGAGCACCGTTCTGCACATCGATGTGCCGCTGCTCGGCAAGCTGCGTTTCCCGGTGACCACCAAGGGGGTGTTGCCACTGCCCAGGCTGCCGCGGGTAAGCCTGAAGGGGATACAGCTGGAGAGGCTAAGCCTCAGTTCGGCCACGCTCAGCCTCAAGCTGCAGGTGGAGAATCCCAACGCCTTCGGCCTGGGACTGGATCGGTTGCGTTATGCGTTGACGGTGAATGGGCGGCGCTGGGTCAGCGCCGACAAGCGCGCCCTGGGCGATATTAAGGCCCAGCAGGGCAACACCCTGAGCCTGCCGCTGACCCTGAATTTCGCAGAGATCGGCGGCGGCCTCTACGCACTGCTGAGCGCTAACCGCTCGCTTGATTACCGCTTGAGTGGCAGCCTTGATGCGCGCAGCGACAACCCCCTCATCGGCCAGTTCGATATGCCCTTCAGCAGCAGCGGCAGCACGAATTTGCTCCGCTAGCTCCCGTTCTTGTCGGCGCATGATTACGCCCGCTATCGCCTTAGGCTGGCTTACGGGCGGCGTGTGAAGCGGTATAAGTGGAGGCTTCATGAAAGGGAGGATTCAAGTCATGCAGGAAACAGCACAGGCACTACCCCCGGAGGCGCGGCTACAGGGCATGTTGGGCGGCGTACTGGTCACGCAGATGTTGGCCGTGGCCGCGCGCCTGGGGATTGCCGATCGGCTGGCCGATGGTCCGCGCCACCATGAGGAGCTGGCCGCTGAGTTGTCGATCTCCTCATCGGCGCTCTATCGACTGTTGCGCGCGCTGGCCTCGCACGGGGTGTTCGCCGAGGAGGACGAGGCCCCGGGAAGTTTCTCCACCACCCCCATCGCCGAGCTGTTGCGTAGCGATGTCCCCGGCTCGCAGCGCAGCTGGGCGATGCTGCATGGCGCGCCGTGGCTGTGGAACGCGGTCGGGCATATGCCGCATAGCATCCGCACCGGCGGTCCCGCCTTTCATGACCTCTACGGCAGCGGCACCTTCGAGTATTTCGCCCAGCAGCCCGAGCATGGCGAGGTGTTCTTCGCGGCCATGAATCAGGTGACGGAGATGCTGTTACCCGCCCTGCTGGCGGCCTACGACTTCTCGCCCTTCAAACACGTCATCGATGTGGGCGGTGGGCTGGGTTCGCTGCTGGCCGCGGTGTTACACCAGCAACCGCAACTGACGGGGACGCTTTACGACCTGCCGTATATGCGCCAGGGGGCCACGGAGTATCTTCAGGCCCAGGGTGTCGCCGAGCGCTGCGAGGTGGTCAGCGGTGATTTCTTCGAGTCGGTGCCCCGCGGGGGCGACCTGCACATCCTGAAGTGGATTATTCACGACTGGGATGACGAGCTGGCGGTGAAGATATTGAGCAACTGCCGCGCCGCGCTCGAGCCCGGCGGTCGCCTGCTGCTGGTGGAGCAGGTGCTCAGCGACGGCAACGCGCCCTGCGCAGGGAAGATGCTGGACATCTTCATGCTGTTGATGGAGCGGGGCAAGGAGCGTCACGAGGCCGAGTTCGCGGCCCTGTTCGAGGCCGCGGGCCTACGCCTGAATCGGCGTATCCCGCTGCTGGGGAGCTGGTCGGTGCTCGAGGCGTTGCCGGTTTAGGCCTGACGCCGGGCCTTGACCGCCTCGGCCAGATCGCGCAGCAGCTCCTCGGTGCTCTCCCAGGAGATGCAGGCGTCGGTGACGCTCTGGCCGTAGGTGAGCTCCTTGCCCTCCTCGACATCCTGACGGCCCTCGACCAGGTGGCTCTCCAGCATCACGCCCATGATGCGCTTGTCGCCGCCGCGGACCTGGGCGGCCACGTCGCGGCAGACATCCAGCTGGCGGCGGTAATCCTTGTTGGAGTTGGCGTGGGAGCAGTCGACCATCAGGTAGGGCTTGAGGCCGCACTGTTCGAGCTGCTCGGCGGCGTGCTGCACGCTGGCGCTGTCGTAGTTGGGCTCCTTACCACCGCGCAGGATGATATGGCAGTCGTCGTTGCCGGTGGTGGAGAAGATGGCCGAGTGGCCCTTCTTGGTCAGCGACATGAAGACGTGGGGGCGCGAGGCGGCGTGTACCGCGTCGATGGCGATCTTGAAGCCGCCATCGGTGCTGTTCTTGAAGCCGATGGAGCAGGAGAGGCCGGAGGCTAGCTCGCGATGGCCCTGGCTCTCGGTGGTGCGCACGCCA
>JBFFSW010000330.1:0-2264 GCA_041572195.1 Thiohalomonadaceae bacterium
AGATGGAGGAGCTGGAGCAGAAGATCGAAAAGGCCGGCATGTCGAAGGAGGCGAAGGAGAAGGCGAGCGCCGAGCTGAACAAGCTGAAGATGATGTCGCCGATGTCGGCCGAGGCGACGGTGGTGCGCAACTATATCGACTGGCTGGTGCAGGTGCCGTGGAAGAAGAAGTCACGGGTCAAGCACGATCTGGCCCGCGCCGAGCAGGTGCTGGAGACCGATCATTACGGCCTGGAGAAGGTCAAGGAACGCATCCTCGAATACCTCGCCGTGCAGCAGCGGGTGAGCAAGCTCAAGGGGCCGATCCTCTGCCTGGTCGGTCCGCCCGGCGTCGGCAAGACCTCGCTGGGGCAGTCCATCGCCCGTGCCACCGGGCGCAAGTTCGTGCGCATGGCCCTGGGCGGGGTGCGCGACGAGGCCGAGATCCGCGGCCACCGCCGCACCTATATCGGCTCCATGCCCGGCAAGATCATGCAGAACCTGAGCAAGGTGGGGACCCGCAATCCACTGTTCCTGCTCGATGAGATCGACAAGATGGCCTCGGACTTCCGTGGCGACCCCGCCTCGGCGCTGCTGGAGGTGCTCGACCCGGAGCAGAACCACACCTTCAACGATCACTACATGGAGGTGGATTACGACCTCTCCGACGTGATGTTCATCGCCACCTCCAACTCCATGAACATCCCCGGCCCTTTGCTGGACCGCATGGAGGTGATCCGCATTGCCGGTTACACCGAGGATGAGAAGCTCAACATCGCCCGCCGCTACCTGCTGCCCAAGGAGGTGAAGGCCAACGGCCTCAAGTCGGCCGAGCTGGAGGTGAGCGACGCGGCGCTGCTGGATATCGTCCGCTACTACACCCGCGAGGCGGGGGTGCGTTCGCTGCAGCGTGAGATCGCCAAGGTGTGCCGCAAGGTGGTCAAGTCGCTGCTGCTGGAGAAGGGCCAGGGCAGCATCAAGGTCGACAGCGACAACCTCGGCGATTATCTGGGCGTGCGTCGCTTCCGCTTCGGCCTGGCCGAGGAGAAGGATCAGGTCGGCCAGGTCACCGGTCTGGCCTGGACCGAGGTGGGCGGCGAGCTGCTCTCCATCGAGACCGCGGTGGTTCCCGGCAAGGGCAAGAACCAGGTTACCGGCCAGTTGGGCGAGGTGATGAAGGAGTCTATCCAGGCGGCCATGAGTGTGGTGCGCAACCGTGCCCAGTCGCTGGGGATCTACCCCGACTTCTACGAGAAGAAGGACATCCACATCCACGTGCCCGAGGGGGCGATCCCCAAGGACGGTCCCAGCGCCGGTATTGGCATGTGCACCGCGCTGGTCTCGGCTCTCAACGGCATCCCGGTTCGCGCCGATGTGGCGATGACCGGTGAGATCACCCTGCGCGGCGAGGTGCTGCCCATCGGCGGTCTTAAGGAGAAGTTGCTGGCCGCCGCTCGTGGCGGTATCAAGACGGTGATCATCCCCGAGGAGAACCGCCGAAACCTCGACGATGTGCCCGACAACATCAAGGCCGACCTGGAGATCCATCCGGTGCGCTGGATCGACGAGGTGCTGGAGCTGGCCCTGAGCCGCAGCCCCGAACCGCTCAGTGAAGAGATGCTGCGCCAGGCCGAGGAGGCCTCCAAGCTGGCCGCCGAAAAGGGTGCTTCGTCGGACTCTATTCGGACTCATTAATATAGATAGGTGTCAAGCCCCGTGGAGTGATTCACGGGGCTTTTTTTATTTCCGTAGGAAAAATCCGGCCGTCCGTCGCAAAACCGCATAAAATCAGGCTTCGCGGGCAATTCGTGCTTGACGCCTGAGGCGAGCAGTTGGTATAAATTCCGCGACTTTTACGTAACCGTCGAATGATTCGGGCGGTCTTTTATTGATAATAAATAGAGGGGAGACTCAGTGAATAAATCCGAACTGATTGATGCCGTCGCCGCCGGCGCCGATATTTCCAAGGCTGCCGCTGGTCGTGCCGTTGATGCCATGGTCGATTCCATTACCGCCGCGCTGAAGAACGGTGACCAGGTGAGCATGGTCGGCTTCGGTACCTTCATGGTTCGCGAGCGTGCTGCCCGTACCGGCCGCAATCCTCGCACTGGCGAAACCATCAATATCGCCGCTGCAAAAAATCCCAGTTTTAAAGCTGGCAAAGCACTTAAGGATGCAGTAAACTAGCGCGCCTTTAGAGACCCGGGTGCTTAGCTCAGCTGGGAGAGCATCGCCCTTACAAGGCGAGGGTCGCAGGTTCGATCCCTGCAGCACCCACCAAATTAA
>JBFFSW010000331.1:0-2261 GCA_041572195.1 Thiohalomonadaceae bacterium
CTGGTCGGCTTTATCTTCGATATCTCCGAGCGCAAGAAGATGGAGGATGTGCTGCTTAAACTGAACAAGCAGCTCGAATCGCTCTCCTACCACGACCCGCTGACTAACGTGGCCAACCGGCGGATGTACGACAAGACCATCGAGATGGAGTGGGCGAGGGCGCAGAGGCACAGTACGCCGCTCTCGCTGATCGTGATGGATATCGATAACTTCAAGCAGTACAACGACCATTACGGCCACACCATGGGGGATGAATGCCTGCAGAACGTGGCCGATGCCCTCGATGGGGTGGCCGCGCGCCCGTGCGACCTGCTGGCACGTTATGGCGGCGAGGAGTTCGTGCTATTGCTGCCGGATACCGACAGAGAGGCGGCCGTTGAGCTGGCGGAGCGTTGTCGCAAGGCGGTGCAACATCAGCAGATCGCCCACGCGAATACGGACGTTGCCGATGTGGTCACCATCAGCTCCGGTGTCGCCACCATGATGCCTTCGGACGACGGCTCGCCTGCCTCGCTATTCGAGGCCGCGGACAAGATGCTCTACCTGTCGAAGAGTAACGGACGTAACCGCGTGGAGTATCCGGGTCCCCGTGAGGTGGTGAGTGAGACCAGGGCCTAGGGCCCTTTAGGCCTCCAGAGATACACCACCATCACCGCGTCTCACATTCCGATAAGTCAGGCCAGCCCGCTATAATCCCCACCCATGAACGACGACGACAGCATTGCCGCGGACAAGGCGCTCATCCTCAAGGCGAACCAGCTCATCGCCGCCGGAGTGACATCGGCCGATCCCGATGAGGCTGAGCAGGAGCCGAAACAGTACCTCGTCTACTTCGATTCGCCGATGAAGGGCCGCAGTCTCTACCTGCTTACGGATGATGAGTACAAGGCGGAGGCCGCCAGGAGCCACATCGATAGCTACTATGCGACCAGGAATCTCGCCTCGGTCGAGGTGCGGGGTGTCGATGCGCCGGTCGATGAGATGCCCAGGTACGCCACTAGTGATGAGCTATACCGGGACCTGTGGTGGTGAGAGCGGGGGGTAATCCCCTTGCCCTAACCGGGGGTATGGGGCAACCTAGTTCGATTAGAAGCTGAATAGGCGAGAGCTGTCATGCCGTTTCCGATGCAGGTGATATTGCTGGTGGGTGCAACAGGCTACCTGCTGACGGCCTTGCTGTTCTTCATCACCCGCAGTATGCCGCGCATCGAGCCGGGTGCAGGCTGGTGGGGCGTCTCTTCGCTGGCTGCGGGCAGCGGCTATATCGCCCTGCTGGCGCTCGGCATGCAGGGGCGCCCGGAGCTGGGTGAGGCGGTCTATAACAGCCTCTTCGTGGTCTGGGTCAGCGCCCTCTATATCGGCGGTTCGCAGTTTCTCGGTCGCCCACTCAGGCTAAAGCCGTTGCTGGCGGCCGCAGGTGCGGTGATCCTCTGGCTCAGCTACTTCAACTTCGTCGAGCCGGCCTTCCTGCCCGCGGCGGTGGTGGTCGCCCTCTACTGCGGCCTGCTCAACCTGCGCCTGGCCTGGCTGTTCTTCTCCAGCAAGACCCACGGCGGCATGCTGAACACGGCCCTGGCCGGGGCCCTCGCGGTGAGCGGCCTGCACTGGCTGGACTACCCGCTGCTGCGCCCCGTTGAGTCCTTTGCCCCCATCGGCTTCTCTCTCTGCGCCATCGTCTCGGTGGTGATCAATGGCCTGCTGGCCGGGCTGGTGATACGCCAGTTCCGTCGCCGCATGCTCAAGTCCGAGCAGGAGGCCATTGAGATCGCATCGCATGACCCGCTGACCGGGCTCAATAACCGCATGTCGCTGGAGAGCAAGTTTGAGCAGGTGCTGGCCATGGCGCATCGCAATAACACACGGCTGGCCCTTCTCTACATGGACCTGGATGGCTTCAAGCCGGTCAATGATCGTCAGGGACACAAGGCCGGAGACGAGGTGCTGACCGTCGTCGCCCGGCGTATCGAATCCGTTGCACGTCACTCCGATATCGTCGCCCGCATCGGCGGTGATGAGTTCGTTCTGGTGTTGACCGATCTGGGCGAAGGGCATGACGAGGTGATCGAGCAGATTGCGGCCAAGGTGGTTGAGGCCATCAGGCAGCCGATGGTGATCGACGGCGTAAAAGTTGCTATCAGTGGCAGTGTTGGGGTGGCCATGGCCCCGACTCAGGCCGATGACCTTAGCCAGCTGCTCAACCTGGCGGACAAGGCCATGTACGAGACCAAGCGCAAGGGCAAGGATGGGTATACTTACTCCGC
>JBFFSW010000332.1:0-2260 GCA_041572195.1 Thiohalomonadaceae bacterium
CCCAGCAGCAGCAGGGTTGCGGCGGCGGCCAGCAGCAGGCGGTCGAAGGGCACCGCCGCCATCGGCCCGGCCATCAGCCGGCGAGTGGAGTAGCCTGGCAGGCCGATGCTGCTCATGCCGCCACCTCGCGCACGCACTCGGCGAAGCGCTCGCCGCGCTGCGCGTAACCGGAGAACATATCGAAGCTGGCGCAGGCCGGAGAGAGCAGCACCGCATCCCCCGCCTGGGCCCAGTTCGCGGCGTGGGCCACCGCCTCGTCCATGGAGGCGGCGTTGAGCAGCGGCAGGGCATCGCCCAGGGCCGCGGCGATGAGCTCGGCGTCCTCGCCGATCAGCACCGCGGCGCGACCACGCGCGGCCAGCGCCGGTTTCAGCGGCGCGAAGTCCTGACCCTTGCCCTGACCACCGGCGATCAGCACCACGCGCTCACCCGGCACCCCCTCGATGGCCGCCAGGGTGGCACCGACGTTGGTCCCCTTGGAGTCGTTGTACCAGTTCACCCCACCCTTCTCCGCCAACCACTGGCAGCGGTGCGGCAGGCCGGGGAAGGCGCGAAGCCCCGAGAGCATCCCCTCGCGGGCGAGGCCAACGGCATCGCCCAGGGCCAGTGCCGCCAGGGCGTTGGCCTGATTGTGGCGACCGGCGATCTTCAGCTCAGCGGCTTCGATGATCATCTCATCACCCTGGGCCAGCCAGCCTTCAACAATGCCGTAATCATTCGCCGTAGCGGGCGCATCGAGACCAAAGCTGACGCACTCGCGACCCGCCTCGCCCATCGCCATCACCCGCGCATCCTCGCGGTTGACCACCACCACCCCGTCGCCGCGGTAGATGGTGCGCTTGATGGCGGCGTAGTTCTCCAGGTCGTGGTGACGGTCCAGGTGGTCGTCACTGACGTTGAGCACCACCGCGGCGGCGGCGTTGAGGCTGGTGCACAGCTCCAACTGGAAACTGGAGAGCTCCAGCACGAAGAGTTCGTAATCGTCCGAGAGCAGCTCCAGCGCCGGGGTGCCGATGTTGCCGCCCACGCCCACCTTTTTACCGGCGGCGCGGGCCATCTCGCCCAGCAACTCGGTGACGGTGGACTTGCCGTTGGAGCCGGTGATGGCGATCACCGGGGCCTTGGCCTCGCGGGCGAACAGCTCGATTTCATTCAACTGCTCGACGCCCGCCTCGCGGGCCTGCTTAAAGAGGCCGACGTTGGGATCGATGCCGGGGCTGATGACGATGCGCGCGGCGGCCTCGAACAGGGCGGCCTGGAAGGGACCGCAGTGACACTCGATGTGCGGCAGCTCGGCGCGCAGCTCGGCCAGTCCCGGCGGCTCGGCGCGGCTGTCGGCAACGACGATGGACTCGCCACGCGCGGCAAGGTAGCGGGCACAGGCCAGCCCACTCTTACCGAGTCCGGCGATCAGGGTATAGCCCTGGGTTGTTGTCCTGGTTTCCGCCATAGTCCTATCGAATCTTCAGCGTTGCCAAACCGACCAGCACCAAAATCACGGTGACGATCCAGAAACGGACGATGACCCGCGGTTCGGGCCACCCCTTGAGTTCGTAGTGGTGGTGCAGCGGCGCCATGCGGAAGACCCGGCGCCCGGTGAGCTTGAAGGAGGCCACCTGCAGGATCACCGAGATGGTCTCCATGACGAAGACCCCGCCCATGATCACCAGCACCAGCTCCTGGCGCACCACCACCGCCAGGGTGCCCAGGGCCGCGCCCAGGGCCAGGGCGCCGACGTCACCCATGAACACCTGCGCCGGGTAGGTGTTGAACCAGAGGAAGCCGAGTCCGGCGCCAACGATGGCGCCACAGATCACCACCACCTCACCGGCGCCGACCACGTAGGGGATCCCCAGGTAGTTGGAGAAGACCGCGTTACCCGCGGCGTAGGCGAAGATGGCCAGCGCCCCGGCCACCAGCACGGTGGGCATGATCGCCAGGCCGTCGAGGCCGTCGGTGAGGTTGACCGCGTTGCTGGTGCCGACGATGACGAAGTAGGTGAGGACGATGAAGCCCGCGCCCAGCGGGAGCGCCACGTCCTTGAAGAAGGGCACGATCAGGGTGGTCTCGGTGGCCCCCGGGGCGGTGGCGTAGAGGGCGTAGGCGGCGCCCAGGCCGACGATGGTCTGGCCCAGGTACTTCTCCTTGGCGCGCAGCCCCTGGGACTGCTTTTTGTTGATCTTCAGGTAGTCGTCCAGCCAGCCGATGACGCCGAACAGCAGGGTGGTCATCAAAACCACCCAGATGTAGCGGTTCCCCA
>JBFFSW010000333.1:0-2255 GCA_041572195.1 Thiohalomonadaceae bacterium
CGCCGCTCTCCGCCGCCGAGCTGGAGAGCATTGAGCTCCAGAGCCGCGTCGTCGCTCACGAGCAGGTCTTCGACGCGGTGATCGAGGCGGTCAACAAGGCCACCGTCTCGGCGCGCACCGCCGGTACCGTCACCCACGTCTATTTCGACGTGGACGACTACGTGGAGAAGGACAGCGTGCTGGTGCGCTTTCGCGACAAGCAACAGCGTGCCGCGCTGAAGGCGGCCGAGGCCAAGTTTCAGGAGGCGGATTCGGAGTTTCGCCGTGCCACCGACCTGCTGGAGAAAAAGCTCATTTCCCAGGCCGCCTTCGACAAGGCCGAGGCCGCCATCAAGGCCGCCCGCGCCGAGCTGGAGCAGGCCCAGGAGCAGCTCAGCTACACCGAGGTGCGCGCCCCCTATAGCGGCATCGTGGTGACCCGCCACGTGGAGCCAGGCGAGAGCGCCAACCCCGGTCAGGCGCTGATGACCGGCCTCTCGCTGGAGTCGCTGCGCGCGGTCGCCAATGTCTCCCAGGCCGACATCGACGCCATCCGCGCCCTGGGTCAGGCGCGGGTGGTGCTGCCGCTGGTCGACGGCGGCAAGAGCGTCACCGCCGAGCGCCTCACCTTTAGCCCCTACGCCGACCCACTCAGCCACACCTTCCCGGTGCGGGTGGAGCTGCCCGAGGGGCAGCACGGGGTCTATCCCGGCACCTACGCCAAGGCGGTGTTCGTCACCGGCGAGCGCGAGGCGCTGATGGTGCCGCGCCGCTCCGTGGTGCAGCGTAGCGAGGTGAGCGCGGTCTATGTGATCGGCGCGGATGGCCGCATTGGCTTCCGCCAGCTGCGCCTGGGCCGGGTGGTCGGCGACGAGGTGGAGGTGCTGGCCGGACTCGATGCGGGCGAGCGGGTGGCGCTGGAGCCGATCCGCGCCGGCGTCGCCCTTAAGGATCAGCGGGCGGGGCGCTAAACATGGAAGAGAAACTCGGTATCTCCGGCGGCATCGCCAAGCGCTTCCTCACCACCGAGATCACCCCGCTGCTGGCCCTGGTGGGGCTGCTGCTCGGCCTGTTCGCGGTGCTCATCACCCCGCGTGAGGAGGAGCCGCAGATCAACGTCACCTTCGCCAATATCTTCATCGCCTATCCCGGTGCCAGCGCGGTGGAGGTGGAGCATCTGGTGAGTAGCCCCGCGGAGCAGATCCTCTCCGAGATCGAGGGGGTCAAGCACGTCTACTCCGTCTCCCGCCCCGGCATGTCGGTGCTCACCGTGCAGTACACCGTCGGCGAGGATCGCACCGCCGCCATCGTCCGCCTCTACAACGCCATGTTCTCCAAGGGGGACTGGCTGCCGAACAACCTCGGCGTGGCCCAGCCCATCATCAAGCCCAAGGGCATCGACGATGTGCCCATCGTCACCCTCACCCTCTGGAGCGCCGATGAGCAGGTGGGCGGCTACGAGCTCTCGCAGGTGGCCCACGCCATCGAGGCGGAGCTGAAGCGGGTCAAGGGCACCCGCGACATCTACACCATCGGCGGCCCCGATCAGGTGGTGCACGTGCGCCTGGATGCCGCCCGCCTGGCCGGTTACGGTATCGCCCTGAGCGACCTGCGCAACGCCCTGCAGCTCTCCAACGTCAACATGCCCTCCGGCGCGCTGGTGGCCGATGACCGCGAGATCCTGGTGCAGGCCGGTGACTTCCTCACCAGCGTCGAGGAGGTGGCATCGCTGGTGATCGGCGTGCACCAGGGCAAGCCGGTCTACCTGCGCGACGTGGCCGAGGTGCGCCACGGCCCGGACCAGCCGGAGCAGTACGTCTGGTTCGGCACCGGCGCCGCCGCGGCCGCCAAGGGGATCACCGAGCAGGGCGTGCACCCGGCGGTGACCGTGGCCATCGCCAAGCAGCCCGGCACCAACGCGGTGGAGATCGCCGAGCAGGTGATCGAGCGCTTCGAGCAGCTCAAGGGGGTGTTCGTGCCCGATAACATCGAGGCCACGGTGACCCGCAACTACGGCGCCACCGCCGATGAGAAGGCGCAGAAGCTGATCGGCAAGCTGGCCTTCGCCACCGCCTCGGTGGTAGCCCTGGTGTTCTTTGCCCTGGGTTACCGCGAGGCCTTCATCGTCGGCATGGCGGTGGTGATCACCCTGGCCATCACACTGTTCGCCTCCTGGGCCTGGGGCTTCACCCTCAACCGTGTCTCGCTGTTCGCGCTGATCTTCTCCATCGGTATTTTGGTGGATGACGCCATCGTGGTGGTGGAGAACATACACC
>JBFFSW010000334.1:0-2235 GCA_041572195.1 Thiohalomonadaceae bacterium
GTGCGGATGATGTCCGCCTCGAACTTGAAGTCCATGGTCAGGTAGGGGTTGTCCCACTCGCCGAAGATGCCGAGGCGCTTGAAGTCCTCGCGCTGACCGTCGACCTGCTCCCTGGCATACTCGCGGCACGCCTCGCGGAACTTGTCCGCCGACACTTTCACCCCGGCCTTGCCGATCTTCTTCTCCACCTGCAGCTCGATGGGCAGGCCGTGACAGTCCCAGCCCGGCACGTAGGGGGCGTCGAAACCGGAGAGGCTCCTGGACTTGACGATGATGTCCTTGAGCACCTTGTTCACCGCGTGGCCGATATGGATGTTGCCGTTGGCGTAGGGCGGACCGTCGTGGAGGATGAACTTGTCACGCCCGGCACGGACCTCGCGGATCCGCTGGTACAGGTCCTTCTCCGCCCACTCCTTGAGCATCTCCGGTTCGCGCTGGGCCAGGTTGCCGCGCATGGGGAAATCGGTCTGCGGCAGGTTAAGCGTGTCTTTGTAATCGCTCACGGGGGTCCTCTTAATGGCGTAACTGGAAGAACGCGCGGGCCAGTTCGGCGTCCTTCAGGATCTGTTGTTTCAGCAGCTCGAACGAGTCGAAGCGTCGCTCGGGGCGGATGCGGTGCAGGAAATCCACGTGCACGTGGCGACCGTAGATGTCTCCCTCGAAGTCGAACAGGTGCACCTCCAGCAGCGAGCGGGTGCCATCCACGGTCGGCCGGGTGCCGACGTTGGCTACCCCCGGCACCGGCTCGCCGTCGACGCCGTAGAGCTCCACCGCGAACACCCCATCGACCGGCGTCGCCTTGCGATGCAGGAAGATGTTGGCGGTGGGAAAGCCGATGGTGCGCCCGCGCTTGTTGCCGTGAGCCACCCGCCCGCTCATGCGGTAGGGGCGCCCGAGCAGCGACTGGGCGCGCTGCAGGTTACCCTCCTGCAGCGCCCGACGGATACCGGTGCTGCTGACCCGCTCGCCACAGATGCGGAAGCTGCTCATGTTCACCACCTCGAAGCCGTGCTCCTCGCCCGCCCGCTGCAGCATGGCAAAGTCGCCATAGCGCTCGCGGCCGAAGCGGAAGTCATCGCCCACCACCAGGTACTTCACCCCCAGCTGGCCGATCAGCAGCTTGTGGATGAAGTCGTAGGCGGTCATCTGCGCCAGGCCGTGGTTGAAGGAGAGCACCAGGGTGCGGTCCACCGAGTAACGGCGCAGCCCCTGCAACTTCTCGCGCAGGCGGGTGAGGCGCGGCGGCATGGGCCCCTGGCCGAAGAACTCCAGCGGCTGCGGCTCGAAGGTGATCACCGTGGTCGGCAGGCCCAGCGCCTCGGCCTTGTCGGCCAGACGCCCGAGTACCGCCTGGTGGCCCAGGTGGACGCCGTCAAAATTGCCGATGGTGGCGACACAGCCGTGATGGCCGGGTCGCAGGTTGTGCAGGCCGCGGATCAGCTCCATACCGCAGGGGTTTCCTCTTGGTCGATGCAAAGCGGCGAATTATACCTTATTTCAGCGGCCACGCCCCAGCAGGGCGGAGGGGCGCAACCCCAGCAACCAGAGGGCCGCGAAGTAGGTCAGCGCGGCGGCGCCGATCAGCCCCGCCAGCCAGCCCGCCCGCTCGGACAACCCCGCCGCGACCCACGCCTCCAGCGGCGGCGTGGCCAGCCACAGCAGCAGCCCCAACAGCAGGTTGGCGACCAGCAGGCGCAGGGCGAAGCCCCCCCAGCCGGGCTCGGCGACATAGGCCCCCTCGCGACGCAGGCCGCGGAACAGCAGCGCCGCGTTGATGAAGGCGGAGAGCGAGGTGGCCAGCGCCAGACCCGCGTGCGGCCCCTCTACCCCGGCCATCGCCAGCGGCACCACGAAGGCCAAGTTCATGCCCATGTTGGCGACCATGGCGATGATGCCGATGCGCACCGGGGTTCTGGTGTCCTGGCGGGCGAAGTAGCCGGGGGCCAGCACCTTCACCAGCATGAAGCCGAGCAGCCCCAGGCCGTAGGCCATCAGGCTGAGGCGGGCCATGGCCACGTCGTGACCGCCAAAGGCGCCGTACTGGAACAGGGTGGAGAGGATGGGGCCGGAGAGCAGGATCAGCCCCAGCGCCGCCGGGGCACCGATCAGCAGCACCCAGCGCAGCCCCCAGTCCAGGGTGCGGGCGAAGGCCCGCGGGTCGGCCTCGGCGTGTTTTTGCGACAGGCTGGGGAGGATCACCGTGGCCAGGGCGATACCGAAGACCCCCAGCGGGAA
>JBFFSW010000335.1:0-2233 GCA_041572195.1 Thiohalomonadaceae bacterium
ACGAGCATCGCATCAACATCATCGACACCCCCGGACACGTGGACTTCACCATCGAGGTGGAGCGTTCACTTCGCGTGCTCGACGGCGCCTGCGCCGTCTTCTGCGCGGTCGGCGGGGTCGAACCCCAGTCCGAGACCGTCTGGCGTCAGGCCAACAAGTACCACGTCCCGCGCATCGCCTTCGTCAACAAGATGGACCGCCAGGGCGCCGACTTCCTGCGTGTGGTCGGGCAGATGAAGAGCCGCCTCGGCGCCAACCCGGTGCCGATCCAGCTCAACATCGGCGCCGAGGAGGGCTTCAAGGGGGTCATCGACCTGGTGCGCATGAAGGCCATCATGTGGAACGAGGCCGACCTGGGTGCCAGCTACGAGGCGGTGGAGATTCCCGCCGAGCTCCAGGCCAAGGCCGAGGAGCTGCGTGAGCAGATGGTCGAGTCCGCCGCCGAGGCCGACGAAGAGCTGATGGAGCGTTACCTGGAGGAGGGGGAACTCTCCGAGGCCGAGATCAAGCGCGGCCTGCGTCTGCGCACCCTGGCCAATGAGATCGTGCCGGTGATGTGCGGCTCCGCCTTCAAGAACAAGGGCGTGCAAGCGATGCTGGACGCGGTGATCGAGTTCATGCCCGCCCCCGGCGACGTGCCCGCGATCAAGGGCGAGCTCGATGACGAGTCCGTCGGCGAGCGCCATGCCAGCGACGACGAGCCCTTCGCTGCGCTGGCCTTCAAGATCGCCACCGACCCCTTCGTTGGTACCCTGAGCTTCTTCCGCGTCTACTCCGGCGTGATCAAGACCGGCGACTCGGTCTTCAACCCGGTCAAGGGCAAGAAGGAGCGCATCGGCCGCATCCTGCAGATGCACGCCAACTCCCGCGAGGAGATCAAGGAGGTGCGCGCCGGCGACATCGCCGCCGCCGTCGGTCTCAAGGATGTCACCACCGGTGACACCCTCTGCGACGGCGACCAGCGCATCACCCTGGAGCGCATGGAGTTCCCCGAACCGGTTATCTCGGTGGCGGTCGAGCCCCGCACCACCGGTGACCAGGAGAAGATGGGCATCGCCCTCTCCAAGCTGGCCCAGGAGGACCCCTCCTTCCGCGTGCACACCGACCCAGAGTCCGGTCAGACCATCATCTCCGGCATGGGCGAGCTGCACCTGGAGATCATCGTCGATCGCATGAAGCGCGAGTTCAAGGTCGAGTGCAACGTCGGTGCTCCTCAGGTGGCCTACCGCGAGGCGATCTCACGCGAGGTGGAGGCCGAGGGCAAGTTCGTGCGTCAGTCCGGCGGCCGCGGCCAGTACGGCCACGTCTGGCTGCGAGTGGCCCCCGGCGAGCCTGGCAGCGGCTACGAGTTCAAGAACGAGATCGTCGGCGGTGTGGTGCCCAAGGACTACATCCCCGCGGTCTCCAAGGGGATCGAGGAGCAGATGCGTAACGGCGTGCTCGCCGGCTTCCCCATTGATGACGCGGTGGTGAGCATCTTCGACGGCTCCTACCACGACGTGGACTCCAACGAGCAGGCCTTCAAGATCGCCGGCTCCATGGGTTTCCGCAACGCTTGCGTCGAGGCCGGCATGAAGCTGATGGAGCCGATGATGCAGGTGGAGGTGACCACCCCCGAGGAGTACATGGGTGACGTCATGGGCGACCTGAACCGTCGCCGCGGCATCGTCCAGGGGATGGAGGACGGCGTCGTCGGCAAGCAGATTCGTGCCGAGGTGCCGCTGGGTGAGATGTTCGGCTACGCCACCGCGCTGCGCTCCGCCACCCAGGGGCGCGCCTCCTACTCCATGGAGTTCAAGCGCTACGCGGAGGCGCCCAATAACGTCTCCGAGGCGGTGGTGAAGAAGGCCACCGGTCGATGAATTCAACTTTTAAAGCTATCTAGATAGAGGTATTTGACGTGTCCAAAGAAAAATTTGAGCGTACGAAACCGCACGTGAACGTCGGCACCATCGGCCACGTTGACCACGGTAAGACCACCCTGACCGCGGCGCTGACCAAGTGCATGGCTGAGAAGCACGGCGGTGAGTTCAAGGCCTACGACCAGATCGACGGCGCCCCGGAAGAGCGCGCCCGTGGTATCACCATCGCCACCGCTCACGTGGAGTACGAGTCCGACGTCCGTCACTACGCCCACGTTGACTGCCCCGGCCACGCCGACTACGTCAAGAACATGATCACCGGTGCTGCGCAGATGGACGGCGCCATCCTGGTGTGTTCCGCCGCTGACGGC
>JBFFSW010000336.1:0-2206 GCA_041572195.1 Thiohalomonadaceae bacterium
CCGATGGACTTGGAGACGGTGACCATGTCCGGCTTGATACCCGCCTCCTCGAAGCTGAAGAAGCTGCCGGTGCGACCATTGCCCATCTGGATGTCGTCGATGATGAGCAGGATGTCGAACTCACGGCAGAGCGCCTCCAGCTCCCGCAGCCACTCGGCCGAGGCGACGTTGATGCCGCCCTCGCCCTGCACGGTCTCGACGATCACCGCTGCGGGCAGGTCGATGCCGGAGGAGCCGTCCTCGAGGAAGCGGCGCAGGTAGTCGATGGTGTTCACATCCGGGCCGAGATAGCCGTCGAAGGGCACCGAGTCGGCGTTGTTGCGCGCGCCATAGGACTCATCGCGATAGAAGTCGTTGCCGGTCACCGCCAGCGAGCCCATGGTCAGGCCGTGGTAGCCGTTGGTGAAGGCGATGATGTTGGAGCGACGCTTGACCATGCGCGCCAGCTTCAGCGCCGTCTCCACCGCGTTGGTACCGGTGGGGCCGGTAAACTGCACCTTGTACTCCAGGTTGCGCGGCGCGAGGATGGTGTCGCGGAATTTCTGCAGGAAGTTCTTCTTCGCCACCGTCGCCTTGTCCAGGCCGTGAACGATGCCGTCGTGCTGCAGGTACTCGATCAGCGCCTCGCTGATCAGCGGGTTGTTGTGGCCGTAGTTGAGCGTGCCGGCCCCGGCGAAGAAGTCGATGTACTCATTGCCCTGCTCGTCATAGAGAAAGGCCCCGCGGGCCACATCGAACACCGCCGGGAAGGCACGCACGTAGCCACGCACCTCGGACTCCATCTCTTCAAATATGCGCATAAATCACCTCATTACCGTCGTTGTCCGCACCCCTCAGGGGGATGCGCAGAAGAATTTCGCTCTCGTGGCCGCCCTCGCCGAAGGCCGCCTCGCTCAGGAACAGCTCCTCCTCCAGCCCCTCGCCATGCTCCTCGGCGAAGCGCTCAAAGAGGCGCCGCGAGGCCCGGTTGCTGGGGTTCACGGTGGACTCAATGGCGTTCACCTCGCCGCCGCGCGAGAGCAGCGCCAGCAGCATCTCCCGCGCCAGGCCGCGGCCGCGCATCGAGGGGTCCACCACTACCTGCCAGATGAACAGCGTTCGCGGGCGGTCGGGGCGTCGGTAGGCGGAGAGAAAGCCCAATCTCTCGCCCTGGAATTCGGCCACCACGCAGGTCTCGGCGAAGTGCTCGCAGAGCAGGTAGTAGCTGTACGGGGAGTTCACATCGAGTGGCGGATTGGCGGCGATCAGCCGGTGTACGGCCAGGCCATCCTCCCTGTGCGGTCTGCGCAGGCAGACCTCCTTTTTGTCGTCTTGCTGAAACATGGCTCCTGCAATGGTTGCAAATAATATGTACACTAAAGGTTAGCATAGTAAACATTTGTGGGCAAACCATGGTCAATGACGAGCAAACGTGTCATTTTAGGTTCCAGGAATTGATTCTCGACTGGGCAAACGACGAATTTGAAAGGCAATGCTTGATGGAAACCTACGATCAGGTACTGGTCTCGCTGCGGCAGATCATCCGCGCAATTGATTTGCACTCTAAGAAGTTAGAGCGTGAATCCGGCCTGACGGGGCCTCAATTACTGGTGATGCAAATGGTTGCCCAGTTCGGCGAGGTGACCGCCGGGGTGCTGGCTCGCGAGATCAGCCTGAGCCAGGCCACGGTCACCTCCATCATCGACCGCCTGGAAAGGAAGGCCTACCTGCGTCGCGAGCGCAACGCCAGCGACAAGCGCAAGGTGATGGTGAGCCTGACCGAGGCGGGGGCCCAGGTACTGGAGAAGGCGCCGACGCTGATGCAGGAGTCCTTCATCACCGCCTTCAGCCGCCTGGATGAGTGGGAGCAGAACCTGCTGCTCTCCTCCCTGCAGCGGGTGGCCAATATGATGAACGCCGACGAACTGGACGCCGCGCCGCTGCTCGACAGCTCCGACGAGCAGGTGGTCAGGAGGGACTGAGGAACGGGGAGGTTCCGACATTGCCGCTACGTATCTACACCCTGGGCACGGCGCTCTCGCGCCTCATCGCCACCCTCTTCATCACCCTCCCGCTGTTCGCCTGGGCCATCTACATGGTCCACGACAACTACTGGCAGTCCAACGTGATGAGCCTGCTCTACATGCTGCCGCTCATCACCATGCTCGTCCTCTATAGCCACTATTTCGGGGAGCGCGGCCTGTTCATCTTCATCATCGTCCTCCTC
>JBFFSW010000337.1:0-2186 GCA_041572195.1 Thiohalomonadaceae bacterium
GAGCGGCGATCCGTTGTGGCTGATGCTCGGCCTGGTGGCGCTTACCATGGCCATCATCCACTTTCTACCAAAGCTGACCAAAGCGATTCCCTCCTCGCTGGCGGCCATTATCACCGTCTCATTGATCGTCATCGGGCTGAACCTGGAAAGTCGTACAGTGGGCGATATGGCCTCCATTGCCGGCGGGTTCCCCGAATTCCATATCCCCATGGTGCCCTTCACCCTGGAAACCCTCTATATCATCCTGCCCTACTCCCTGATCTTCGCCGCCATCGGCCTCATCGAATCGCTGCTGACCCTACAGCTTATCGATGAACTGACCGAAACCCGCGGCCGGGGAAACAAAGAGTGCGTCGGACAGGGGGCGGCCAATATCGTCACCGGTTTCTTCGGCGGCATGGGCGGCTGCGCCATGATCGGCCAGTCGATGATCAACATCAACTCCGGCGGTCGCGGACGCCTCTCCGGTATCACTGCCGCAGTCTTTCTGCTGATCTTCATCCTCTTCGCCTCGGACCTCATAGAGATGATCCCGATGGCGGCACTCACCGGCGTGATGTTCATGGTGGTGATCGGCACCTTCGAATGGTCCAGCCTGCGTATCATGGGCAAGATCCCCAAGGCCGACGCCTTCATCATCGTGCTGGTCTCCGGCGTCACCGTGGTGACCGACCTGGCCATCGCCGTGGTGGTCGGCGTCATCGTCTCCGCCCTGGTCTTCGCCTGGGAGCACGCCAAGCACATCTACGTGAAGAGCTATCTGGATGACAACGGCTCCAAGGTCTATGAGCTGAGCGGGCCGCTGTTCTTCGCCTCGGTGAAGAACTTTCAGGATCTCTTCTCGCCCAAGGATGACCCGGCCGATGTGATCATCGAGTTCCAGAACTCCAAGGTGGTGGACCACTCCGCCATCGAGGCCATCGACACCCTGGCCGAGCGCTACCTCAAGGCGGGCAAGCGCCTGCACCTGCGCCACCTGAGCGCCGAATGCACCGAACTGCTGGAGAAGGCGGGGGACCTGGTCGAGGTCAACGTCATCGAAGACCCCAAATACCACGTCGCCGACGATAAGTTGTCCTGATTCGGGGGGAAGGTCTTAGAACTCGGGCGAGCTATCCGGGTCCGAGAGCACCCCTTCCACCTGCATCATCGCGTTCATTCTCAGAATGATGTCCTCGGCCGGGGAGAGCCCCTCGATCTTTTTGCGCTTCTTGTCGTTAATGACGAAGGAGACGGTGACCTTCAGCCGCCCGCCCTGCTCGTCATAGAGCGGCTCGATATCCACGTTGCCGCCCGAGGCGGTGAAGGCCGCCATGACGTTATTGAGGTGTTCGGTCGGTTTCATCGCCTGAAGCTCGGCGTAGAGCTCTGCGAACTCCTCGTCCGAGATCGCATGCTTCGCCTTCAGCTCCGCGTACTGCTCCTGGGAGAGACCTGCGTTCACCACGTGACTGCGGTCCTTGTACTTTCTCCCCAGCTCCAACTCCATGCTCTCCAGATAGGAGCGCCCCATCTCCACCACGACCGCTTCATGCTTTTCAAAAAGTGTTTGGCTCATTCTCATCCATCCAATAAACAAAGATTCGTTATTTGTTGTTTATGACATTTCAGTAGAGCTTCGGCAAAAGGTCAACCACCGCTCAAAATTCCCCGCATCCGCCGCGGCCACTACCGAGCGCGGAGTCAGGGCGTTCACCGGCACCGCCTCGCCATCGAGGGTGGCGGCATGACCCCCAGCCTCGGCCAGGATCAGCTGCCCGGCGGCGTAGTCCCAGAGCTTCTGCCCGCCGTGGAGGTAGACATCGACCCGGCCCGTGGCGACGTAGCACCAGTCCAGGGCGCCGGAGCCGAGGTTACGCTGCGAGCTGTAGGGGGGCTCGGTGACCACCTGCGCGGCCAACTCGGGGCCGAGGCGCTTGAGATCGATGAGGGCGATCCCCTGACTGAGCGGGCGCCTGGCCTTCGGTGCCCGCAGCGCCTCGCCGTTGAGCCAGGCCCCCTGCCCGCCGATGGCGGCGAAGCACTCGTCTCGCAGGGGGTCGAGGATCAGCCCCATCACCACCTGGCCGCCGCGGCTGAGGGCCAGTGACAGGGAGAAGTAGGGGATCCCGGTGGCGAAGTTGCTGGTGCCGTCCAGCGGGTCGAGCAGCCAGAGGCCCTCGTCGTTATTCTCCAACAGGCGCTGC
>JBFFSW010000338.1:0-2182 GCA_041572195.1 Thiohalomonadaceae bacterium
GGCGACCTCTCCGGCGGCGAACGCAACCGCCTGCACATGGCCAAGCTGCTCGCCACCGGCGGCAACCTGCTGCTGCTCGACGAACCCACCAACGACCTCGACGTCGAAACCCTGCGCGCCCTCGAAGAGGCCCTGCTGGAGTTCCCCGGCTGCGCCGTGGTCATCAGCCATGACCGCTGGTTCCTCGATCGCATCGCCACCCACATCCTCGCCTTCGAAGGCGACTCTCACGTGGAGTGGTTCGAGGGTAACTTCGCGGATTATGAAGAGGATAAGAAGCGACGGTTGGGGGATGAGGCTACCGAGCCGCATCGGATTAAGTATAAGAAGTTGGCTTGATGAGAAACGCCCGGCACTGCCGGGCGTTTTATTTCCCTCCCCCCATTCTGCGTTACACTCAAACTATCTCCGTTCCCTATAGAAAGGTTGACCATGGACCGTCCCGCCCCCCTCTCCCGCGAGCAGCTGTGCAGCCTGTGTGACCCGTCGCAGTTCGATTTCGAGACCACCGCGGAGCTGGAGCCGCTGGATGAGGTGATCGGCCAGGGGCGCGCGCTGCAGGCGATGCACTTCGGTATGGATATGCAGCGCCACGGCTACAACATCTACGTGATGGGGCCGCCGGGGGTCGGCAAGCACTCGATGGTCAATCAGCTGCTGGAGCTCAAGCGCGGCGAGCAGACCACGCCACCGGACTGGGTCTACGTCAACAACTTCGACACCCCGCACAAGCCCATCGCCCTGCGCCTGCCCTCCGGCTGGGGGACGCGCCTCTCCAAGGATATGCAGCAGCTGGTGGAGGAGCTGTCGGTAGCCCTGCCCTCGGTGTTCGAGAGCGACGAGTACCGCGCCCAGCACCAGGCCATCGAGGATGGTCTCAAGGAGCGTCAGGAGAGCGCCTTCAGCGAGCTGGCGGGGGCGTCGGAGAAGAAGCGGGTGAAGCTCTTCCGCACCCCCAGCGGCTTCGCCTTCGCGCCGCTGGACGACAAGGACGAGGTGATCGGCCCGGAGGAGTTCGAGCAGCTGAGCGCCGAGGAGCAGGCGGCCATCGAGGCCAAGGTGGGGGTGTTGCAGGAGAAGCTGAAGGGCATCCTGCACCAGATCCCGCAGTGGCGTAAGGAGAGCCACGATGCGCTGCACAAGCTCAACCACGAGGTGGCGATGTCGGCGGTGGGCCACCTGATCGAGCAGATGGAGGAGCGCTACAACGACCTGCCCGAGGTGCTGGCCTTCCTTGAGCGGGTACAGAAGGATGTGGTCGACAACGTCAAGGACTTCCTCGATGGCGAGGATGGCGAGCGCAACGACATGAGCGGCGCGCACCGCTACAAGGTCAACGTCATCGTCGACAACGCCGAGACCGAGGGGGCGCCCATCGTCTACCTCGACCACCCGGCCTACCAGAACCTGGTCGGGCGCAGCGAACACCTGGCGCAGATGGGCACCCTGATCACCGATTTCACCCTGATCAAGCCCGGCGCCCTGCACGAGGCCTGCGGCGGCTACCTGCTGCTGGACGCCCTCAAGCTGCTGACCCAGCCCTACGCCTGGGAGGGGCTCAAGCGCGCCCTGCACGGCAGCGAGATCCGCATCGAGCCGCTGGAGAAGATGCTGGGGCTGCTCAGCACCGTCTCCCTGGAGCCCCAGCCCATCCCCCTGGATGTGAAGGTGGTGCTGATGGGCGACCGCATGCTCTATTACCTGCTGGAGGCCTACGACCCGGACTTCGGCGAGCTGTTCAAGGTACAAGCGGACTTCGAGGAGCGCATGCATCGCGATCCCGAAAGCCAGGCCCTTTATGCCCGCCTCATCGCCACCCTGGCGGCCAAGGATTCACTGCGCCCCTTCGACCGCACCGCGGTGGCGCGCATTATCGAGTACGCGGCACGCCTGGAAGAGGACAGCGAGCGTCTCTCCACCCACATGCGCTCCATCGCCGACCTGCTGCACGAGGCCGACTACTGGGCCGAGAGCAAGCAGCTGGTGATCACCGGCGCCGCCGAGGTGCAACAGGCCATCGACCAGCAGCAGCACCGCGCCTCGCGGCTGCGCGAACGGATGCAGGAGGGTATCGCCCGCGGCATCGTCCACATCAGCACCGAGGGCCAGGTCAATGGCCAGATCAACGCCCTCTCGGTGCTGCAACTGGGCAATTACAGCTTCGGCCAGCCCTCGCGGGTCA
>JBFFSW010000339.1:0-2174 GCA_041572195.1 Thiohalomonadaceae bacterium
GGCCGGGGGTGGCGACCAGGATATCGACGCCGCGGCGCAGCTTGTCGATCTGCGGGTTGATCTTCACCCCGCCGAAGATGACGGTGCTCTTCATCGGCAGGTGCTTGCCGTAGAGCTCGACGCTCTCGCCCACCTGGGCGGCGAGCTCACGGGTGGGGGTCAGCACCAGGGCGCGCGGCGCGGAGCCCTTGCTGCGCGGGCCGTCGGCCAGGCGCTGCAGCAGCGGCAGGGTGAAACCGGCGGTCTTGCCGGTGCCGGTCTGGGCACCGGCGAGCAGGTCGCCGCCCTTGAGTACGGCGGGGATCGCCTGTTTCTGAATGGGGGTGGGCTCGCTGTAGCCCTTTTCGGAGAGCGCGCGCAGAAGTTCGGCACGCAGGCCGAGGGATTCGAATGACATGTAATACCTTTTAGATGTTGACCCTGCCGATGTTCACATCGGACCGGTCCAGGGGGGATAAGGGGTGCTACGAGACAGACCAGGAGGTAAGCGGATAGCGGGCGAGGACCGGGCTCGCCAAATATGAGAGTGGGATTATACGGGAAAGTTCACGGCGGGGCCGATCTATTTTCGGCCCCGCCGTCCCATCACTGAGCGCACACCCCCGCCACCACGGTGATCGGCACCACCCGCAACAGGCTGTTGTCCAGGTCCTGGGTGACGGTGATGCGGCCACAGCCGTCGACGGCGACGCTGCTCATCAGCCAGGTGGGCGGGTAGCCGGGCACCCCCTTGAGGCCCACCTTCAGCCCCTCGGCCAGGGTCTCGCGGGAACCGTCGCGTGGGTCGATGCGCAGCAGGCTTTGGCTGCCGGTCTCCACCACCAGCAGGCGGCCCTGCGGATCGATGGCCATGCCCTCGGGGAACTTGAGGCCGCTGGCGACGGGGCTGGGGGCGTCCAGGCGCACACCGTCGGCGTAGAGCTGGTAGATGGTGCCGACGAGCCAGTCGGCGGCGTAGAGGTCGCCATTGGCGGCGGCCAGACCGGCGGGCACCTTCATCGGCATCAGCGTCTCCGGCGCGCCATCACCGACGCGGCGCGAGATGCGATGCCCGACCAGCTCGGCGACGATGATGGCATCACCCATGGCCACCGCGTTGAGCGGCACCTGATAGTCGCGGTAGCTGGCGAGGATGGCACCGCTGGCCGGGTCCCACAGCTGGACGGTGTTGGAGAACCAAGAGGAGACCAGCAGCCGGTCACCGGCGGCGGCCACGCTCAGCGGGGTGGCAACGGCGCGCGGGTCGCCGATGGAGGCGTGGTGCACCGCCAGCTCGGCGCCGGTGGTGGCATCGTAGCGGCGTAGCGACTGGGCGGCGGCCACCACCAGCTCGCCCTCGGCGTTGACGGCGACACCGGCGGGCATCGCCAACCCGGTGGCGGTGAGCGCCTGGAGCATGCCGTTGGGCAGGGCGCGGCTGAGGCTACCCTCGTGGGCGTTGCTGATATAGAGGCGGCCCTGGGCGTCGAAGTCCAGGTTGTCGGCGCCGAGACCGGGGCGGGCCACCAGGGTGGTGGAGCCATCGTCGGTGTTCACCGCCAGCACCGTGCCCTGGTGCTGGTCGATGACGTGCAGCACGCCCTCGGGGGAGAACTTCACCGCCGCCGGGGTATCCAGACCGGCGGCCACCACCTCCAGCTCGCCGCTGTCGACGTCGATGCGCGCCACCTGGCCCTTGAACCAGAGCGGGCCGTAAAGCTTGCCGTCGGCGCCGAAGTCCATGGCGTTGAGACCGCCCAACCCTTTGGCCACCAGCCGCGGCGGCTTGTCGCTGTCGGGGAACACCTCGTAGAGCTCGTCGGCGAGGAAGACGCGGGTGACGAACAGGCGGCCATCGGCGGAGAAGCTCATGGCGTTCACCCCCGGCCCCACCCGCGCCACCAGCTCGCTGCCGCCGTCGGCGTTCATGCGCATCACCTCGCCGGTGAAGAAGGCACTCCAGTAGAGGCGGCCGTCGGTGCCGAAGTCCAGGTCATCGGCACCGAACACCCCCTGGGCCTGACCCAGGCTGCGCAGCAACCGACCCGACTCCGGGTCGCGCACCTCGATGCGGCTGCCCACCGCGCTGGTGACATAGAGTTCACCGGCGGGCGAGAAGCGCACGCCGTTGGCGCCGGGCAGGGCCGCGCCGCTGAGCAGGGTGCGACCTTCGGCAAGGGACTGGGCCTGAGCGA
>JBFFSW010000340.1:0-2165 GCA_041572195.1 Thiohalomonadaceae bacterium
CCTACGCCTACCCCTCATACGGCAACTACGGTGCCTACGCACCGCCCCAGGTCGAGGACCCGGGGCGGGTGCTGCGCGCCGGGATCGAGCGCCTGACCGGCTTTATGGCCCAGTCCGAGCAGCGCGATCCGGCCATGCTGCGCGGCTTCCTGGAGCGTGAGATCGGCCCCTTCTTCGACTTCGAGCGCATGGCCTACTGGAGCGCCGGGGCCCTCAACCGCCACCTGGGTGATCGCGAGCGGATGATGCTCACCACCGCCCTGCATGACATGTTCCTCGATGCCATGGCCGAGCGCCTGGCGGACTATCGCCACGGCCGTGTCGAGTACCTGCGCCCGCGCGGAGACCTGCGCAAGGGCAACATCACCCTGGGGCTGCGCGCCTACTCGCGCGAGGCCCCGCCGGTGCAGCTGGACTTCAAGCTCTATCGTGGTCCGCAGGGCTGGCGTGTCTACGACGTGATGGCCAACGGCAGCAGCGCGGTGAGTCACTACCGCCAGTTGTTCGCCACCCAGGTGCGTCAGTTCGGCCTGCAGGGGGTGCTCACCCGTCTGGCGCGCCGCGAGTTCAATTAAACCCCGTCGACCAACAGGCATAAAAAACGGCCGCCCTTTCGGGTGGCCGTTTTGTATCTATCCCTGAAAGTGTCAGTCCATGGGGGGATGCTGAGGACTTAGCAGCCGCGGCACTTCCTGCTGCAACCCTGCGACAGACAGGTGCGGATGAGGAAGAAGGCGGTCGCGAAGGCGGCGATCAGGCCACCTATTGTCAGCGCGTCGATGGTGAGCATAGGGGGGTCTCCTCGTCGATGCTTCAGGGGTTCAGAATATACCAATGCAACGATATATCTGTGACATGCGTCATATTCCCGATAATCGGGAGTAGGAAGCATTATCAACCTCTAATATTAACAGCCCCTTATGGAGTAGGCTACTCGAGGAACTCGCCGATCTCGGGCATGGCGACCAGCATCATGCCGATCCCCTCGTCCATCCACTTGAGGAACTTCTCCAGGCGCGGGCCGACGATCTCATCATCGAAGGTGTAGTAGCTCTGGATGTAGAGGGTGTCGCCGCTGTCTGAGAGCGAGAATTGGCCGATGTTGAAGCGCCGGTTCATGGCGGTGACCAGGGCCAGCGACTCGAAGCTGCCGCGATACCCCTCGACCACCCCGTAGGCCTTGGTCACCACCAGGCGGTCGATGCTGTCGACGGTGATCTTGGGCTGGATCAGGAAGTGGCCGTCGTCGTAGTGCAGCAGCAGGGTGTCCTCGTCCACCCCCTCGAAGTCGTAGCCCTGCGACTTGAAAAAGGCGGCGATCGCGGTGGTGGCCTTCTCATCGTCATCCCCCAGCAGGGTGACGCTGGGGGGCGGCGGGGGGGCCTGCTCACGGACCGTTTCGGTGGGGGTGCAGCCCGCCAGCAGCAACAGGGCCAGAAGTCCCAGTAGCGGTGGTTGGATCTTCATATCGTCTCCTTACTCGCTCTCATCGTAACGCCAGTGGCCCGACTTGCCGCCACGCTTCTCCAGCAGGCGGATGCCCTCCATGACCATACCCTTGTCCACCGCCTTGCACATATCGTAGATGGTGAGCAGGGTGACCTGCACGGCGGTTAGCGCCTCCATCTCCACCCCGGTCTGCCCGGCGGTCTGAACCGTGGCGGTGCAGCGAACGGCCGATTCGGCCTCCAGCGGTTCCAGTTCGATGTTGACCCGGGTCAGCGCCAGCGGGTGACAGAGGGGGATGAGCTCGGCGGTCTTCTTCGCCGCCATGATCCCGGCGATGCGCGCCACCCCCAGCACGTCCCCCTTCTTCGCCTCGCCGCGCTGGATCAGCTCCAGGGTCTCGGCGCGCATGCGGATCCGCCCCTCGGCCACGGCGCTGCGCTGGGTCACCGCCTTGTCGCCGACATCGACCATGTGTGCCTCACCGGCGCTGTTGAAGTGGGTCAGTTCGCTCATGCCCTGAGGGTCTCGGTCAATGGTTGCTGGGGGGAGGTTCATGATAGGCTGGAGGCGTATAGGGCGCAAACCTGCGCCGTCCGGAGATGAGTGATGAGCGTATCGGTAAAATTCTTCGCCGCCCTCAAGGAGCAGATGGGTTGCGACGGGGCGACGGTGGAGATCGGCGAGTGCGCCACCGCCGCCGATGTCTGGCTGGCCGC
>JBFFSW010000341.1:0-2160 GCA_041572195.1 Thiohalomonadaceae bacterium
GGCTCAGGGATAACCTCGGGCTCAGGGATAACCTCGGGCTCAGGGATAACCTCGGGCTCAGGGATAACCTCGGGCTCAGGGATAACCTCAGGCTCAGGGATAACCTCGGGCTCAGGGGCCGGTGGTGCGACGATGGCCTGCTCCACCAGCTGCTCCACGGCGTCGAACAGCGTCCCGCAGCGGCCACAGCGCACCCGTCCCTGAGCGGCCTTGAGTTGTTCGGCGCTCAGCTGGAAGACGGTTTGGCACTCAGGGCACTGGGTTCGCATTATGGATATTGTTATTCGTACGGTTTGCGCTCGCGGTGGGCTTATTGTTCCACAGCGCGGGCGTGGGCGCTACGGCGCCGATGTGTTGATGGTGGCGTTGACATGGCGGGGGCTTAAGTTAGTCTTAAGCTTAGACAAAGGTTTTAATGGGAGTATGCTCGAAAGTATGGGCCTTATATAGAAGAGCACCCAAGGTGTCGTGGCCGTACCGTTCAAGTTCTCGCGCTCCCGGCCGACTATAGGAGATAGGTGGCCGAGCGCGGGCCAAGTTAGGAAGGGCTGGAGTCGATAATATGAAGAATATGTCCCTGATGAAGAAGTTCGCCGTATTCACCGGCATGCTCTCCTTCGTCATCTTTTGCGAACTGGCACTGGTGATCTTCGGCGTCAATATGATCGAGGAGATCGGCAGCGAGATGGCCGAACGCGAGGTGCCGGTGCTGGATAAGGCCCACCAGCTCAAGCTCTCCGTGGTTCAGGTTCAGCAGTGGCTTACCGACATCAGTGCCACCCGCGGCCTCGACGGCCTCAACGACGGCTTCGACGAGGCGGCCGCTAACGCGGAGCGCTTCATGCAGCTGATCGGTGAACTCAAGGCCATCGACCCCGAGAACAGTGCCAAGTACCAGGCCATGGTGCCGACCTTCGAGGCCTACTATGAGGTGGGCAAGAAGATGGCCACCGCCTACATCGATCAGGGCCCGGCTGGCGGCAACAAGCTGATGGGGGAGTTCGATGGAGTGGCCGCGGCTATGGCAGAGGCGGTGGACCCCTTCGTCGAGGAGGCCCAGCACCACGCTAAGCGTCTGGCCGATCTGCAGCGTGAGGAGCTGGATACCGGTCGTATCCTCATGGTCGGCGGCATCCTCTTCGTGCAGCTGGCCCTGTGGCTGGTGTTCGTGATGATGGCCCGTGCCCTGCGCCTGCTGCCTCAGGTGCTGGAGGAGTTCGAGTACATCGCCGAGGGCGATCTCACCCGCACCCGCACCGTGAGCACCAACGGCGATGAGATCGGCCAGTTGTGCAAGGGCTTCGGCTCCATGAAGTCCAGCCTCAAGCAGGTGGTCTCCGACATCAGTCGCTCCTCTACCCGCCTGACCGCCGCCGCCGAGCAGATGACCTCCACCACCGAGGAGACCCTCGCCGCCATCGACAGCCAGCACAGCGACATCAACATGGTGGCCACCGCCATGACCGAGATGTCGGCCAGCGCCCATGAGGTGGCGGGTAATGCTGAACTGACCGCCTCCTCGGCGCGTGAGGCCAGTGATGAGGCACGCAGCGGTCGCGACGTGGTTAACCAGGCGGTGGCCACCATCGAGGAGCTGGTCAGCAACGTGGTGCAGGCGGCCGACGTCATCGCTCAGCTGGAACAGGACAGCGAGAGCATCGGCGGCATCCTCGAGGTGATTCGTGGCATCGCCGACCAGACTAACCTGCTGGCGCTTAACGCCGCCATTGAGGCGGCCCGCGCCGGTGAGCAGGGCCGTGGCTTCGCGGTGGTGGCCGATGAGGTGCGCACCCTCGCCTCGCGTACCCAGGACTCCACCAAGGAGATCCAGGAGATGATCGAGAAGTTGCAAAATGGTGCTCGCAGTGCGGTCACGGTGATGGAGCAGGGGCGTTCGATGACCGAGCAGAGCATCGAGCAGGCGACCCGCGCCCGTGCCAGCCTGGAGTCCATCACCCGTTCCATCAGTAACATCACCGATATGAGCACCCAGATCGCCGCCGCCTCCGAGGAGCAGAGCTCGGTCGCTGAGGAGATGGCCGGCAATATCAACCACATCAGCGATTACAGCCGAAGCCGTCGCCTCAGAACCCGCCCCTGCACCGTAATAAAGTGTTTGGCCTACCGCATCGCCATCTACCAGCACGGAGTTCATTACAC
>JBFFSW010000342.1:0-2149 GCA_041572195.1 Thiohalomonadaceae bacterium
CGGATCTCGCCGCCGGAGCCGGTGGCCGCACCGGGGAAGGGGGAGATGGCGGTGGGATGATTGTGGGTCTCCACCTTCATCAGGATCGCCATCTCCTCCTGGTTATAGCCGTACTCGGCCGAGCCCGGCGCCGGGAAGAAGCGCCCCGCCTCGTTGCCGGAGATGACCGCCGAGTTGTCCTTGTAGGCGGAGAGGGTGCGACCGGGGTTCTTCTGATGGGTGTTGCGGATCATGGCGAACAGGGACTTCTCCTGCGCCTTGCCATCGATCACCCAATCGGCGTTGAAGATCTTGTGGCGGCAGTGCTCCGAGTTGGCCTGGGCGAACATCATCAGCTCGGCATCGGAGGGGTTACGCCCCAGGGCGGTGAAGTTCTCCACCAGGTAGTCGATCTCGTCCGCGGCCAGGGCCAGGCCCCACTCGGCGTTGGCCCGCTCCAGCTCCTCGCGACCGCCGCCGAGCACGTCCACGGTGCGCAGCTCCGCCGGTTCGTGACTGGCGAACAGCCCCTCGGCGTCCTCCAGGGAGTCCAGCACCTGCTCGATCATGCGGTCATGCACCAGACCCGCCAGCTGCGCCCGCCCCGCCTCGCTAAGCGGCGCGCCACCGGCGCCGCTGGCGTAGACGGCGACCCCGCGCTCCAGGCGGCGCACCGCCTCCAGGCCGCAGTTGCGGGCGATGTCGGTGGCCTTGGAGGCCCACGGCGAGATGGTGCCGATGCGCGGCACCACCAGCAGCAGGGTGCCCTGGGGCTCCTCGCCCTGGGCCTCCGGCCCATAGCTGAGGATGCGCTCCAGCACCGCCTGCTCGTCACCCTCCAGGGCGCGCTCCAGGTCGGCGAAGTGCACGTATTCGGCGTAGAGGTGCACCACCTCGGAACCGGCTTCGGCCAACTGGGCCATCAGCTTGTCGAGACGGAAGGGAGAGAGGGCGGGGCTGCCACGCAGTACCAGCATCGTCGGGAGGCCTTTGTTCGGGTTGTTCGGAAAGGGGGCGATCATACCATTAGATGGCACCCTAGACCGAGCCCCGGCGATGCTATAATCGCCGCGAGCCCCCGCAACCACGGAACACCCCATGAGCGACACCCTGCCCCGCGCCAAGCTGCTGCCGCGCATCGCCGCCGCCCTCTACGACCTGCTGCTGCTCATCGGCGTCGAATTCGCCGCCTTCCTGCCGGTCGCCGCCCTGCGCGCGGGCACCGAGGCCACGGGCCAGTACCACCCCCTGCTCACCGCCTACGTACTGCTGGTCGCCTTCCTCTTCTTCGCCTGGTTCTGGACCCACGGCGGCCAGACCCTCGGCATGCGTGCCTGGCGCATGCGCATCCGCTCCCTCGACGGCACCCCCGTCAGCTGGGTTCAGGCCAGCAAACGCTTCGCCGTCGCCTGCCTCTCCTGGCCCCTGCTCGGCCTCGGCGTACTGTGGATCCTCTGGGACAAGGAGAAGCTCTCCTGGCATGACCGGGTGTCGGGGACGGAGTTGGTGGTGGAGCCGAAGAAATAGGAGATTTCGTTGTAGGAGCGAGCCCAGCTCGCGAACAGGGGCAAACGATACGCCGCATTCGCGAGCTGAGCTCGCTCCTACGAAAACCCCTACCTCACCCTCCTCATCATCCACCCCCACAATCCAAACACGATCACGGTCGGCAAAGCGGCGCTGAGCATGGGCGGCAAATCATAAATAATCCCCAGCCGCCCAAACACGGCGTTGAAGAGATAAAAGCCAATCCCGATCAAGGCGCCGGTGGTGATGCGCTGGCCGATGGAGACGCCGCGCATGGAGCCGAAGACGAAGGGCACGGCCAGCAGCAGCATGCCGGCGGTGGCCAGGGGGGCGAAGGCGCGGGTCCAGAAGGAGAGCTCGTACTGTCCGGCGTCGAGCTCGTTCTCGCGCAGGTAGCTGACATAGGCGTAGAGGTCGACGATGCCGAGGTTCTCGGGGGGGATGGCGACCACCTCGATCACCTCGGGCTCCAGCTTGGTCTGCCAGCCCACCTCCTTCTGGAAGCGGCTCTTTACCCGCTGGTCGCTCACCTCACTGCCGCGCTGCCTGTAGAGCAGCCAGCCCTTGTCGGGGATGTACTCGGCGCGCGGGGCGAAGCTCAGCTCGACCAGGCGGTTCTCCTCATCGAAGCGGTAGAGGGTGA
>JBFFSW010000343.1:0-2143 GCA_041572195.1 Thiohalomonadaceae bacterium
CCGTCGCCCAGGTCGCTGGCGCGATAGTAATGGCGCAGGGCGCGGTCGATATCCTTGTCCACGCCGAGGCCACTTTCGTACATCTTGCCGAGCAGGGCCATGGCCTCGGCGCTGCCGTTGGCGGCACCCTTTTCCAGCCAGGCGCGGGCCTGGTCGTAATCGGTCTCCACCGCCACGCCGAGCAGGTACATGCGGCCGAGGCGTGTCTGCGCCCTGGCGTTGCCCTGCTCGGCCAGGGCGCGGAAGGCCTCCAGCGCGCCGCGCAGGTCGCCGAAGAGGAAGGCGCTCAGCGCCTCCTGGAAGCGCAGCTCAACCTCGGTCTCCTCCACCAGGCGACGGTAGCGCTGGTCCGGCTTCTGGCCCGAACCGTTCGCCGCCCGCAGCTCCTCGATCAGCCGCTGGGCGTCTCCCAGCGCCGCCTGTGACTCCCGGAGCATGTTCTGCATCTCCAGGTTGTCGGCCAGGCCGTTGATGATCTGGCGGATCTGCTCCGGGTCGGTCTTCATCGAGCCCTTGATGTAGAAGAGCACCTCGTTCCAGCGCTCCTCCAGCACCACGAAGCTCACCACCCCGGCCGTCATGCTGACGGTGTCGGTTTCCATGGCGAAGTCACCGAAGTTGTTCTCCCTCACCGTGGTGACGCTCTTGATGTAGACCCCCACCTCCTCGAGCATCTCCCGCTTCAGCTCGGCGGCGGCGTTGACCCGGCTCGACTGGATGGTGTCCAGCGGCGTGGGTATGTACTCGTAGTCGCGGACGAATTCGCGGATGTTGGCCTGCGCCGTGGAGAGGCTGGACAGGGCCAGCAGCAGTAGAAGTAAACGCATAAAAAGAACCTCCTTATTCCAAATCCCCATCCACCCCAATGGCCTTGATCGCCTGAATCCTTCGCTGCCCCAGCTCATCACCCAACTCCTTGCCCTTGAAGCCCTCGGCCACCAGCGCCTTGGCGTCGATGGCCCGCGCGGCGTGGTAGGCGCGGCGGATGAGGTCGGGCTGGACGAAGGCCTGCTCCTCGAAGCCGGTGCGGCCACGGGAGTCGGCCTCGCAGGCGAGCAGGAACTGCTCCAGGCGCTCGGGGCGGCGGAAGGCGTCCACCGCCTCCAGCAGCTTGAGCATGGTCGAGGGGCGCAGCTCCTCGGCGCGGTGATAGACGCCGTGGTGGCGGGTGACAGTGACGGCCAACTCGCGGTAGTCGCGCGGCACCCGCAGCCGCTCGCACAACTGCTCGACCAAGGCCACGCCGCGGTGCTCGTGGGCGATGTGGCTGGGCCACTCCTCGGCGGGGGTGGTGCCCTTGCCCAGGTCGTGCAGCAGGGCGGCGAAGCGCACGCGGGTGTCGGGGGTGAGGCGGGCGGCCTGCTCCAGCACCATCAGGGTGTGCACGCCGCTATCCACCTCGGGGTGGTGGTGTTTGGGCTGCGGCACGCCGAACAGCGCCTCCAGCTCGGGGAGGATGCGGGCCATGGCGCCGCAGTTGCGCAGCACCTCGAAGAAGCGTTGCGGCGCGGCCTCGCCGAGGGCGCGCTCCAGCTCCTGCCACACTCGCTCGGGGACCAGGGCGTCCACCTCGCCCTCGGCGACCATCTGCTTCATCAGCTTGTGGGTGGGGTGGGCGACGCGAAAGCCCCACTTGGCGAAGCGGGCGGCGTAGCGGGCGATGCGCAGGATGCGCACCGGGTCCTCGACGAAGGCCTCGGAGACGTGGCGCAGGCGACCGTTCTCCAGGTCCTCGCGGCCGTTGAAGGGGTCGATGATGGTGCCGTCGGCATCCTCGGCCATGGCGTTGATGGTCAGGTCGCGGCGGCGCAGGTCCTCCTCCAGGGTCACGTCCGGGTCGGCGTGGAAGGCGAAGCCGTGGTAGCCGGGGGCGGTCTTGCGCTCGGTGCGCGCCAGGGCGTACTCCTCGCGGGTCTCGGGGTGGAGGAAGACCGGGAAGTCCTTGCCCACCGGCCGGTATCCCCGCTCGCGCATCTGCTCGGGGGTGGCGCCGACCACCACCCAGTCACGGTCCTTGGGCTCCAGCCCCAGGAGTTTGTCGCGCACCGCGCCGCCGACCAGATAGACCTGCATTGTCCGCCCTTTATCGCTCTAAACCGTGTGGCGGCCAGTGTACCCGAATCACCGCCGCGCGGTGATGCGC
>JBFFSW010000344.1:0-2133 GCA_041572195.1 Thiohalomonadaceae bacterium
CATGTAGCGGGCCGCCAGCTTGGCAATGGTGGTGGTCTTGCCGACGCCGGTGGCGCCGACCAGGGCAATCACCCCACCCTCGCTGAGAATATCGTCGTCGGAGACCGTGAGGTCACGGGCCAGCAGACCCAGGGCCTGCTTCCAGTTCTGTTCCGGGTCGCGACCGTACTCCACCTTCTCGGCCAGCTCACGGCAGAGCTCGCGATCCAGGCCCAGCTGCATCAGCCGCTCCAGCAGCTTGATGCGCAGCGGGTGGCGGCGGCGCTGCTCGCCCCAGGCCAGCCCGGAGAGCTGCCCCTCGAGCATGCCGCGCAGGGTGGCGATCTCCTCGCGCATGGCCGCCAGCACCGGCTCCTGCGACCAGACCACCTCGGGGCGTTCGATGCTGATCTCGCTCTTCTGCACCGGCTTCACCGCACCGGCCTGGGCCGCCAGCGAGGCGTGCGGGTCGGCGGCCAGCTGCTGGGCCAGTTTCTCGGCCAGCTGACGGCTGAACTCGGGACCGCCCAGGGACTTCTTCTCGGGCTCGGCAGAGGCAGGTTCGGGGGTGGCTTCGGGGGCCTTGGCCGGGGCGGCCATGTTGCGCACCACGGTCTCGTCGTAATCGACGGCGGCGACGATCTCCACCCCGCCGTCAACGCGGCGGTTGGAGAGGATCACCGCATCCGGACCCTGGGCCTCGCGGACCATGCGGATGGCCTGGCGCATATCGGCGGCGAAGTAACGTTTGATCTTCATCCCATCAACCCTCGTTCATCCGCCGATGTCGGCGGAGCTCAGCCCCCCGGACTACCCACCGAGGCGACTACCTTAATCTGTTTGTCGTCGGGCACCTCGCTATAGGAGAGGACATACAGTCCTGGTATGCCGTGCTTGACGAATCGCACCAGCATCTCCCGTAACGGTGGCGAGGTGAGCAGTACCGCGGGCCTGCCCGCCATCTCCTGCTGCTGGCTGCTCTGGGCCAGGCCCTGGTGCAGTTGCTCGGCCAATCCCGGCTCCAGCCCGGCGCCACCGTCGGTGCCTTGTATGGACTGTAGCAATATCTGTTCCAACTCTGGCGCCAAGGTAATAACTTCCAATTCCGGCGCCAAGCCATTGATTTTCTGGATAATCATTCGACCCAGGGAGACGCGAACCGCGGAAGTCAAAATCCCGGCATCCTGGGTTTGCGGCGCGCTCTCCGCCAAAGTTTCGGCGATGCTGCGCATATCGCGGACCGGGATCCCCTCCCCCAGCAGGTTCTGCAACACCTTCACCACGGTGCCCAGCGGCAGTAGCTTGGGTACCAGGTCCTCCACCAGCTTGGGCGCGCTCTTGGCCAGCTGGTCCAGCAGCTTCTGCACCTCCTCATGACCCAGCAGCTCGTGGGCGTGGTTCTGCAGCAGCTGGCTGAGGTGGGTGGCGATGACGGTGTTGGGGTCGACCACGGTATAGCCCAGGCGCTGGGCCTCCTCGCGCTGGCCGGGGGTGATCCAGGTGGACTCCAGGCCGAAGGCCGGGTCGATCCCCTTAATCCCCTGCAACTCGCCGAACACCTGGCCGGGGTTGATGGCCATCTCCCGGTCCGGGTGGATCTCCGCCTCGCCCACGGTCACCCCCATCAGGGTGATGCGGTAGGCATTGGGGTTGAGGTCGAGGTTGTCGCGGATGTGCACCGAGGGCATGAGGAAGCCCAGCTCCTGGGAGAGCTTCTTGCGCACCCCCTTGATGCGTGGCATCAGCTCGCCACCCTGGGCCTTGTCCACCAGCGGGATCAGGCGATAGCCCACCTCCAACCCCACCGGGTCGACCATCGGCACGTCGTCCCAGCTCAGCTCGCGGGTCTCGGGGCTGGGCTGCTCGGCGGCCTGCTCCTGCTCACTGCGGGCCTCCACCAGGGCCTGCTCCTGTCGTCGCCGCACGGCCCAGTAGGCGCCGCCGCCGGTGGCCGCCGCCAGCAGCAGGAAGGGGAAGTTGGGCATGCCAGGGATCATACCGAGCAGGCCCAGTACACCGGCGGTCACCCCCAGCACCTTGGGGTTGCTGAAGAGCTGGTTGGAGACCTGCTCGCCCATGTCCTCGGCGGCGGAGACGCGGGTGATGATGATACCGGCGGCGGTGGCCAGCACCAGCGAGGGGATCTGCGCCACC
>JBFFSW010000345.1:0-2131 GCA_041572195.1 Thiohalomonadaceae bacterium
ACCCCCAGCGGGAACTCCACCATACGGTCGGAGTAGTAGAGCCAGGAGACGCTGCCGCTGATCAGGAAGGAGGCGATGATGGTGTCCAGCAGCAAATTGATCTGCGCCACCGAGGAGCCGAAGATCGCCGGCAGCATCAGCTTGAGGATGCGCCGCACGCCGCTGTCACGCCAGCCCCAGCTCGGCCGCGGCAGCAGCCCCAGGCGCCACAAGCCCGGCAGCAGCGAGGCCAGTTGCAGCAGCCCGGCGACGAACACCCCCCAGGCCAGCGCCTCCACCGGCTGGGCGAACATCGGCGCGAACACCAGCGCCGCGGCGATCAGCGCGATGTTGAGCCAGATAGGGGCGATGGCGGGCGGGGCGAAGCGGCCATAGCTGTTGAGGATCCCCCCGGCCAGCGCGGTCAGGGAGATGAGCAGCAGGTAGGGGAAGGTGATGCGCAACAGTTCAGTGGTGAGGGCGAACTTCTCCGGCTGGTCGCCGAAGCCGGGGGCGAACAGCCACACCAGCCCCCCCGCACCGAGGACCGCCGCCAGCGTCAGCAGCAGCAGGATCGCCCCCAGGGTGCCGCTGACCGCCGATACCAGCCTGCGCACCTCGGCGTGCTCGCGCTGGCTTTTATACTCGGAGAGCACCGGCACGAAGGCCTGGGAGAAGGCCCCCTCGGCGAACAGTCGGCGCATGAAGTTGGGGATCTTGAAGGCGACGAAGAAGGCGTCGGTGGCCGAGCCCGCGCCGAACAGCTGGGCGAGGAGCACGTCGCGCACGAAGCCGAGGATACGCGAGCCGAAGGTGGCTCCGCTGACCACGGCGGTGGACTTCAACAGGCGTCGGCTCATCGGGCGCTCTGGGCTTTCTTGTCGTTGTGGGTAAGGCGCCATCATACATTGTTGTGCCGGTGTTGACATTGCCCGCCAAACATTGGAAAATGCCCGCCCTTCGTAGTCCGAACTGAATTTAGATTAGGAACAATACACATGGCCAATTCCGCCCAAGCCCGTAAGCGTGCCCGTCAGGCCGAAAAGCGTCGTCAGCTGAACAGCTCCCAGCGTTCCGCCATGCGCACCACCGTCAAGGCCGTGCTCAAGGCCGTCAACGCCGGTGACAAGGAGCAGGCACAGGCCGCCTTCACCAAGGCCTCCTCCGCCCTGGACAAGGCCGCTGGCAAGGGTCTGGTGCACAAGAACCTGGCTGCCCGCGGCAAGAGCCGTCTGAACGCCCGCGTTCGCGCCATGGCCTAAGGGGTTTACCCCTTAAGCGAAAAGGCCGCTCATCGAGCGGCCTTTTTTGTTGCCTGGAGAAAGGTATTCAGCTGAGCACCAGATTGTCCCGGTGGATCAGCTCCTCCTCGTCCAGATAGCCCAGCAACTCGCCGATGCGGCTGCTGGGGTGGCCCATGATGCGGCGCACCTCATCGGCCGAGTAGTTGACCAGTCCGCGGGCCAGCTCACGCCCCGACTCATCCACGCAGCTCACCATCTCACCGCGCAGGAACTCACCGGAGACCGCCCTCACCCCCACCGGCAACAGGCTGCGCCCACCCTCGCACAGCGCACTGACCGCGCCCGCGTCCAGGGTGAGGCGGCCGCGCAGCTGCAGATGCCCGGCCAGCCAGCGCTTGCGCGCCGCCTGCGGCTCGTTCTCGGGGATGAATAAGGTGCCGATGTTCTCAGCGCTGGCGATGCGGGCAAGGATATCCTCCTCGCGCCCTGAGGCGACCACCGTGGCGGCGCCGGAGCGGGCCGCCAGACGGGCCGCCTTTACCTTGGTCAGCATGCCACCGCGCCCCAGGCTGCCCGCGCCGCCCGCCAGCGCCTCCAGCGAGGCGTCCTCGGCGCGCACCTCGGAGAGCAGCTTGGCGTCGGGGTTGGCGCGCGGGTCGCTGTCGCAGAGGCCGTCCTGGTCGGTGAGGATCACCAGCAACTCGGCCTCGATAAGGTTGGCGACCAGGGCGCCGAGGGTGTCGTTGTCGCCGAAGCGGATCTCGTCGGTGACCACGGTGTCGTTCTCATTGATGATCGGCACCACGCCCAGCTCCATCAGGCTGCGCAGGGTGGAGCGGGCATTGAGATAGCGGCTGCGGTTGGAGAGGTCGTCGTGGGTCAACAACACCTGGGCGGTGTGCAGGCCA
>JBFFSW010000346.1:0-2109 GCA_041572195.1 Thiohalomonadaceae bacterium
GAGCTCAAGGGGATCCTCGATGACTTCCTGCGCAACTTCTTCGAGCGTGAGCTGAAGGTGCGCTTCCGCCCCTCCTACTTCCCATTCACCGAGCCCTCGGCCGAGGCCGACATCCAGTGCGTGATGTGCGGCGGCGATGGCTGCCGCGTCTGCTCCCACACCGGCTGGCTGGAGGTGCTGGGCTGCGGCATGGTGCACCCGCAGGTGTTCAAGCAAGCCGGCATCGACACCGAGCGCTACAGCGGCTTCGCCTTCGGCATGGGCGTGGAGCGCCTCGCCATGTTGCGCTACGGCGTCAACGACCTGCGCCTGTTCTTCGAAAACGACCTGCGCTTCCTGCGCCAGTTCAACTAAACGGAATCGCCAACGATGAAATTCAGCGAACAGTGGTTGCGCGAGTGGGTCAACCCTTCGGTCTCCAGCGACGAGCTGTGTCACCAGTTGACCATGGCCGGACTGGAGGTGGACGCGGTGGAGCCGGTCGCCGGTGAGTTCAGCTCCGTGGTGGTGGGCGAGGTGCTCAGCGTCGAGCCCCACCCGGATGCCGACAAGCTGCGGGTCACCCAGGTCAATGTTGGCGCCGACGAGCCGCTGCAGATCGTCTGCGGCGCCGCCAACGTGCGTCAGGGGCTGCGGGTCCCCTGCGCGGTGGTCGGCGCCAGGCTGCCCGGCGACTTCAAGATCAAGAAGGCCAAGCTGCGCGGCGTCCCCTCCAACGGCATGCTCTGCTCGGAAAAGGAGCTGGGGCTGGCCGAGAGCTCGGACGGCCTGATGGAGCTGCCCGTCGATGCCCCGGTGGGCGAGGATATTCGCGTCTATCTCGGTCTGGACGATGCCACCATCGAGCTGGGTCTCACCCCCAACCGTGGTGACTGCCTGAGCATCGCCGGCATCGCCCGCGAGGCGGGGGTACTCAACGCCATGGCGGTGAACGGCCCCGCCTGCGAGCCCGTCGCCGCGCGCTCCGACGAGACCTTCCCGGTCCGCGTTCAGGCCGCTGGGGCCTGCCCGCGCTACCTTGGTCGGGTGATCCGCGGTATCGACCCCGCCGTCGAGAGCCCCCTGTGGATGCAGGAGCGTCTGCGCCGCTGTGGCGTGCGCAGCCTCGGCCCGGTGGTGGATGTCACCAACTACGTGCTGCTGGAGCTGGGCCAGCCCATGCATGCCTTCGACCTGGGCAAGCTCTCCGGCTCCATTCAGGTGCGCGAGGCGGTTGCGGGCGAGAAGCTCAAGCTGCTGAATGATGCTGAGGTGGAGCTCTCCGAGGGTAGCCTTCTCATCGCCGACGACAACGGCCCGCTGGCCCTGGCCGGGATCATGGGCGGCGCCGACTCGGCGGTGGGCGATGAGACCCGCGATATCTTCCTCGAGGCGGCCTTCTTCAGCCCCGCCGCCATGGCCGGTCGCGCCCGTGGCTACGGCCTGCACACCGACTCCTCGCACCGCTTCGAGCGTGGCGTCGACTTTGAACTGCCGCGCCGCGCCATCGAGCGCGCCAGCGAGCTGCTGCTGGCCATCGTCGGCGGCGAGCCGGGCCCGGTGATCGAGGTGGCCGATGAGGCCCAGCTGCCCAGGGCCGAGGCCATCGCCCTGCGCCATGAGCGCCTGCAGCGTCTGCTCGGCGCCGAGGTGGCGCGTGAGCAGGTGAGCGACATCCTCGGCCGCCTCGGCCTGATGGTGGAGGAGAACGAGGCGGGCTGGAGCGTCACCGCCCCCAGCTTCCGCTTCGATATCGCCATCGAGGAGGACCTGATCGAGGAGGTGGCGCGCATAAAGATCCTGCAGCAACTACTCTACCCAATAGATCTTCCAGGCCAGGTTCTTTACCTTCAATTGGGCTTTGACCTGTAGATATTATAGCTACCCGTTCGGCCAATATATCTACCCCAATAACCTCAAAGCCAATATCTGCAAAACAAGCCGCTACCGGCAATCCCACGTATCCGAGACCTATGACTCCGATAACCGCTGTTTTCCCTTCAATCCTCGATTCGAGTTCTTTCAGCAATGATCCCATCCAATTTTGAAAACGTTACAGAACGACAAAAATCCTTATCGATGCAAATCGTCATTCCGAAAGGAGCTTGTGGATTGAGGAATCCCTGGAAC
>JBFFSW010000347.1:0-2105 GCA_041572195.1 Thiohalomonadaceae bacterium
AAGGCTGGTACAGCCCGTTAGGCCCGCGTATAATCGCGGGTTTGGTTTATTTGACGCCGTGCGCCGTTTGAGGTGGGCGGCGTTGTTTTGCAACAACTTTTTTGATTTCCGGAGACCCTCCCCTCATGTCCGTTGAACGTACTATTTCCATCATCAAGCCCGATGCCGTCGCCAAGAACGTGATTGGCGAGATTTACGCCCGCTTCGAGAAGGCCGGTCTGAAGATCGTTGCCGCCAAGATGATGCACCTGTCTGAAGAGAAGGCCGGCGCCTTCTACGAAGTGCACAAGGAGCGTCCCTTCTACGGTGAGCTGGTGGCCTTTATGACCTCCGGTCCGGTGATGGTGCAGGTGCTGGAAGGCGAGGACGCCATCGCCAAGAACCGTGAGGTGATGGGTGCCACCAACCCCAAGGAGGCCGCCGCCGGTACCATCCGTGCCGACTTCGCCGAGTCCATCGACGAGAACGCCGTGCACGGCTCCGATGGTGCCGATACCGCCAAGAACGAGATCGCCTTCTTCTTCTCCGAGGAAGAGCTCTGCCCGCGCACCCGCTAAGGGTGCGTTTAGCGGGGGCCTGAGCCCCCGCGCTGACACGAGGTTGCGAATGGAGCGAACGCCGCAAAAGACCAACCTGCTGGACCTGGACCGCCAGGCACTGGAGGCCTTCTTCGCCGAAATGGGGGAGAAGGCCTTCCGCGCTTCTCAGGTGATGAAATGGATCTACCACCACGGGGTGGATGATTTCGACGCCATGTCCAACATCAGCAAGGCCCTGCGCGAAAAGCTCAAGGCCCAGGCCGAGGTGCGCGCGCCCGAGGTGGCGGTGGAACAGCCCTCCAGTGACGGCACCGTCAAGTGGGCCCTGAGCCTGGCCGACGGCAACAAGGTGGAGACGGTCTACATCCCCGATGGCGAGCGCGGCACCCTCTGCGTCTCCTCGCAGGTGGGCTGCTCGCTGGCCTGCTCCTTCTGCTCCACCGCGCGTCAGGGTTACAACCGCAATCTCGCCACCTCCGAGATCATCGGCCAGGTGCTGGTGGCCGCGCGCCGCCTCGGTCTGCCGGAGAACAAGGGCGATCACGTCATCACCAACGTGGTGCTGATGGGCATGGGCGAGCCACTGATGAACCTCGACGCGGTGGTCCCGGCGATGAACCTGATGCAGGACGACTTCGCCTTCGGCATCTCCAAGCGCCGTGTCACCATCAGCACCGCCGGGGTGGTGCCCGCCCTGGACAAGCTGCGCGAGCTCTCCGACGTGTCGCTGGCGGTCTCGCTGCACGCCCCCAACGACGAGCTGCGTAACGAACTGGTGCCGATCAACAAAAAGTACCCGATCAAGGAGCTTCTGGCCGCCTGCAAGCGCTACCTGGAGGGCAAGCCGCACCGCCGGGTCACCTTCGAGTACACCATGCTCAAGGGCATTAACGACCAGCCCGAGCACGCCCGTCAGCTGCTGAAGATCCTGCGCGGCGTTCCGGCGAAGATGAACCTCATCCCCTTCAACACCTTTCCCAACAGTCCCTACGAGAGTTCGGACATGGCGACCATCGACCACTTCCGCGACATCCTGATGAAGGGCAATCTGATGACCATCACCCGCAAGACCCGCGGTGAGGATATCGACGCGGCCTGCGGTCAGCTGGTGGGTAAGGTCCAGGACCGTACCCGTCGCAGCCAACGTTTCATGGAGGAGAACATGGAGAGAGAGGCATCATGAGGCTCAGTCGAATCGTACTGGCGGGGGTGGTGTCGTTGGCCCTGGCGGCCTGCGGCTCCAATCCGCCCACTGACGGTGACCCGAAGAAGTCGGCCCAGGTCAACGCCCACATGGGGCTGATCGTGGCCGCCCCGACCGCAGGGGCGGCCGGCGTGGTGCCCGCCGTGCTGCTCACCATGCGGGATCTGCGGGGTTGGCCGGAGGATAGAATCGTCGATGGTATGCTGGTGGCGGGAGGCGTGGGAGCGGTCATCGCGCAGCGCGCTTCCATCTCGGGAGCGGGGGGAGGCTGCCAGGCGGAGACGGGCAGCGCGGCCGCCATGGCCGCGGCGAGCGTGACCTATCTGGAGGGCGGCGAGCCCGAGCAGGTGCGCCAGGCCATC
>JBFFSW010000348.1:0-2104 GCA_041572195.1 Thiohalomonadaceae bacterium
CAACCTGTTGCCGCACAACGCCAAGCTGAAGACCTTCATGCGTGACGCCGAGGAGCTGGTGGCGCTGGGGCCGGATGCGCTGATCATGGCCGACCCGGGTCTCATCATGCTGGTGCGCGAGCGCTGGCCGGAGCTGCCGGTGCACCTCTCGGTGCAGGCCAACGCGGTGAACTGGGCGACGGTCAAGTTCTGGCAGCAGCTGGGGCTGGAGCGCATCATTCTGTCGCGCGAGCTGTCGCTGGAAGAGGTCGAGGAAATCCGCCAGCGCTGCCCGGATGTCGGCCTTGAGGTGTTCGTGCACGGCGCGCTGTGCATCGCCTACTCCGGTCGCTGCCTGCTCTCCGGCTACTTCAACCACCGCGACGCCAACCAGGGCAGCTGCACCAACGCCTGCCGCTGGGACTATAAGCTCAAGCCCTCCGGCGAGATGCTGCTGGAGGAGTCCGAGCGCCCCGGTGAGCTGATGCCCATCGAGGAGGATGAGCACGGCACCTACATCATGAATTCAAAGGACCTGCGCGCCGTCGAGCACGTGCGGCGACTGGTGGAGATCGGTGTCGACTCGCTGAAGATCGAAGGGCGCACCAAGAGCCACTACTACGTGGCCCGTACCACCCAGGTCTACCGCCAGGCCATTGACGACGCCCTCGCCGGGCGCCCCTTCGACCCCTCGCTGCTGGGGGTGCTGGAGAACCTCGCCAACCGCGGCTATACGGATGGCTTCTACCAGCGCCACCACAGCCACGAGTACCAGAACTACCTGCAGAACCACTCCGATAGCCTCCAGCAGCGCTTCGTCGGCGAGCTGGAATCCTACGACGCCGTGAGCGGCCTGGCGCGGGTGGTGGTGAAGAACAAGTTCGCCGTCGGCGACCGCCTGGAGCTGATCACCCCCACGGGCAACCACCTCTTCACCCTGGATCAGATGGATGGTGAGGCCCCCGGTGGTGGTCACCTCGTCGATATCCCGCTGCAGGCCGATCCCGGCCCCTACGCCCTCCTCGCCCGCTGTCTCGATTAGTCTCATAGTGAAACACATCGGTTTTGATGAAACAGATGTGTTTCATATTGTTACATGCTAATTTTACCCACCAAATCCGCCGCACAAAATATTCTGAATATTTATCAATGATATAGGATCGAAAAGTAAAACCTGGCACGACTCTGGCAATACTCTACGCAAGCAAGCTGTTGTATCCACGGATTAAGGGAGAAGACGAGCATGAATCACGCGGAACGCCAATTGTGGGAAAAGAGCCAGGTGATGATGAGCGAGGTCGAGCTGGCCTACGCCAAGCTTCAGGTCCTGGAACGCAGCCTTCAGGGCGCCGCCCCCGGTTCTCCGCAGGCCCGTTTTCTCGAAGTGGTGATGCAGCAGCTGAAGGTGGCCGAGGAGGCTCTCGGCTTTGCCGACAGGGCCGACGTCATCGCCGCCTGAACGGATACCCCCTACCTATTTCTGATACACCTCCTGTGCCAGGGACTGGCCACTCTCACCGCCGACACCATGTTGGCGGTTTTTTTTTGCCCCGCGTTCATGTGCTAGGCTGCCCCCATAACCATAACGATATGCGTACCGAAGTGATTGGCTAAAGGGGAAGAGATGGATCCTGGCGAGCGGCGACAAATGCTGGCCCGGGGCGATGAGATGCGCGCCCGACTGGAATCGGCCTACGCCGAGCTGCGGGCGATGGTCGAGCGCCTGGAGAGGCTGGATCGGGACGCCCCCGAGGCGCGTATGCTCAATGTGGTGCGTCAGCAGCTGGCCGCCGCCGAGGAGGCGCTGGCCGCCCTGCCCCGTCCGTCCCCGCGGTGATAGAATGGGCCGATTACACCCATACAGGAGCCGCCCGTGAGCCGTCCCGAAACCGGAATCAGCGCCTTTCCCTCCGCCCGCATGCGCCGCATGCGCCGCGATGACTTCTCTCGCCGTCTGATGCGCGAGAACGTGCTGACCGCCAATGATCTGATCTATCCGATGTTCATCCTCGAGGGGGAGAACCGGCGCGAGGCGGTGCCCTCCATGCCGGGGGTGGAACGGGTCTCCATCGACCTGCTGCTGAAACAGGCCGAGGAGCTGGTGGAGCTGGGGATCCCCATGGTC
>JBFFSW010000349.1:0-2103 GCA_041572195.1 Thiohalomonadaceae bacterium
CCTCCAGCCGTTTGGCGGTAGCCTGGTCGCGGGAGTCGGCGAGAAAGCGCCAGGCCTGCAGCAGCGCCGCCGGGCCGCGGAACTTTTCCCGGTTCCACCAGAAAGAGAGACAGTTGGTGGAGCAGCAACCGCAGAGGATGCACTCGTAGAGGCCGTCTAGGCGGTCGCGCTCCTCGGGTGACTGTAGCAGCTCCACCTCCGGCTCCGGCTCGTGGCGGATCAGGTAGGGTTTGACCTCGCGGTAGTGGTGGTAGAAGCCGCTCATATCCACCACCAGGTCGCGGATCACCGGCATCCCCGGCAGCGGCCGCACTTCCACCGGCTCCTTGAGTTCGGAAAGCGGGGTGATGCAGGCCAGGCCGTTGCGGCCGTTGATGTTGAGGGCATCGGAGCCGCACACCCCCTCGCCGCAGGAGTGGCGAAAGCTCAGCGACTCATCCTGCTCCGCCTTAATCCGCAACAGGGCGTCGCGCAGCATCATGCCGGGCTCGGTATCAAGCAGTTCGAAGGCCTGCATGCGCGGCTCACCGCCGCGCTCTGGGTCGTAGCGATAGATGACGAAGCGCATCAGTAGACCCTCGGCCTGGGCGGGAAGGAGTCCACCGACAGCGGCTTGAGGCGCACCGGCTTGTACTCCATGCGCCCGTCCAGGTAGTAGAGGGAGTGCTTGAGCCACTGCTCGTCGTCACGCTCGGGGTAGTCGATACGCGAGTGGGCGCCGCGGCTCTCCTGGCGGGCCAGGGCCGAGCTGACGGTGGCCAGGGCCAGTCCCATCAGGTTCTCCAGCTCCAGCGCCTCGATACGGGCGGTGTTGAAGATGCGCCCGTGGTCCCTGAGCCGGGCATCCTCCAGCCGCGCCGCCAGCGCCTTCACCCGCTCCAGCCCCTCGGCCAGCACCGACGCCTCGCGATAGACGCCACAGTAGGCCTCCATGGTGCGCTGTAGCTCAGCGCGCAGAGCGTCCACCGACTCCCCCTCTCCCTTGCGATCCCATCGTTCGAGCCGGGCCATGGCCTGCGCCAGCGAGGCCTCCTCCAGCGGACGGTGGAAGCGGTTCTCCTTGAGGTAGTCGGTGATGTGGTTGGCGGCGGCGCGGCCGAAGACGACGATATCCAGCAGCGAGTTGCCGCCCAGGCGGTTGGCCCCGTGCACCGAGACGCAGGCGCACTCCCCCGCCGCGTAGAGGCCGGGGAGTGCCTCCTCCCCCTCGCCCGCCGGCACCACCACCTGGCCGTGGCGGTTGGTGGGGATGCCACCCATCGTATAGTGGGCGGTGGGATAGACCGGCACCGGCGCCCTGGCCATGTCGATGCCCATGAAGGTCTGGGCGATCTGGCGGATGCCGGGCAGACGGCTGGCGATCACCTCCTCGCCCAGATGGTCCACCTTGAGCAGCACGTGGTCTTTGTTGGGGCCGCAGCCGCGCCCCTCCTTCACCTCGAGATAGATGGCACGGCTCACCACATCGCGCGAGGCAAGGTCTTTGGCGTGGGGGGCGTAACGCTCCATGAAGCGCTCTCCCTCTGAATTGATAAGGTAGCCCCCCTCTCCTCGTGCGCCTTCCGATAACAGCATCCCCTTGCCGGCGATGCCGGTGGGGTGGAACTGGAAGAACTCCATGTCCTGCAGCGGGATACCGGCGCGCAGCGCCATCGCCATGCCGTCGCCGGTATTGATATGGGCGTTGGTGTTGGTGCGGAACAGCTGCCCCGCCCCACCGGTGGCGATGAGGGTGGTCTTGGCCTCTATCAGCAGCGGCTCGCCGCTCTCGATATCGAGTACCAGGGCACCGAGGATGTAGCCCTGATCGTCCTTAATCAAGTCGATGGCGAAGTACTCGTCGAAGAAGTGGGTGCGGGCGCGGATATTCTGCTGGTAGAGGGTGTGGAGAATGGCGTGGCCGGTGCGATCTGCCGCGGCGCAGGTTCGCGCCGCCTGCTCGCCGCCGAAGTTCTGCGACTGCCCGCCGAAGGGGCGCTGGTAGATACGACCGTTGACGAGGCGCGAGAACGGCACCCCGGCATGCTCCAGCTCCACCACCAGATGGGCGGCGGCACGGCACATATATTCGATGGCGTCCTGGTCGCCCAGGTAGTCGCTCCC
>JBFFSW010000350.1:0-2093 GCA_041572195.1 Thiohalomonadaceae bacterium
CGAGAAGGAGATCGACATCGAGCGCGAGGCGCTGATGGATGTGGAGAAGGTGCTCGATGCCGCCCGCCAGGCAAAAGAGGCCGGTGCCGGGCGCTTCTGCATGGGGGCCGCCTGGCGCAAGCCCAATGAGCGCGACATGCAGAAGGTGGTGGCGATGGTCGAGGGGGTGCGTGACATGGGCATGGAGACCTGCGTCACCCTGGGCATGCTGGAGGCGGAGCAGGTGGCGCAGCTGAAAGAGGCCGGTCTGGACTACTACAACCACAACCTCGACACCTCGCGTGAGTACTACGGCAACGTGGTCACCACCCGCACCTTCGACGACCGCCTGGAGACCCTCAGGCGGGTGCGCGAGGCGGGCATCAACGTCTGCTCCGGCGGCATCCTCGGCATGGGCGAGTCCCGCCGCGACCGCGCCCTGCTGCTGCAGGAGCTGGCCAATATGGACGAGCACCCCGACTCGGTGCCGATCAACAAGCTGGTGCCGGTGAAGGGGACCCCCATCGGTGACCAGCTGGCCGAGAGCCGCGACATCGACCCCTTCGAGTTCATCCGCGCCATCGCCGTGGCCCGCATCCTCATGCCCAAATCCTACGTGCGTCTCTCCGCCGGGCGCGAGGAGATGAACGACGAGGCGCAGGCGCTCTGCTTCATGGCCGGGGCCAACTCCCTCTTCTACGGCGACAAGCTGCTGACCACCGACAACGCCTCCACCAACCGCGACCGCGTGCTGTTCGACAAGCTCGGCATCCAGCCCGAACAGGTTCATGAGTCTGCCTGAGTTCTGGCGTGATGAGCTGAGCGCCGACCTGGCGCGGCGCGAGGCCGAGGGCCTCTACCGCCGTCGTCGCCAGGCCGCCCCCGCGCAGCTCAATTTCTGCTCCAACGACTACCTGGGGCTGGCCGGTCACCCGCGCCTGGTCGCCGCCTTCAAGCGCGGTGCCGATGAGTACGGCGTCGGCTCCGGCGCCGCCCACCTGGTCACCGGCCACTCTCGTGCCCACCACGAGCTGGAGGAGGCCCTGGCCGCCTTCACCGGGCGTGAGCGGGCGCTGCTCTTCTCCACCGGCTACATGGCCAACCTGGGGGTTATCAGCGCGCTGATCGGCGCCGGAGACGCCCTGTTCGAGGACCGTCTGAATCACGCCTCGCTGCTGGATGGCGGCCTGCTCTCACGGGCACGCATGAGCCGTTATGCCCACGGTGACGCCGAGGCGCTGGAGGCCAAACTGGCGGCATCCAAATCGGCAAGGAATATGGTGGTCACCAATGGCGTCTTCAGCATGGACGGTGATATCGCCCCGCTGCCCGAACTGGCCGCCGCCTGCGAGCGGCACGGCGCGCTGCTGATGGTGGACGACGCCCACGGTATCGGTGTGCTCGGCGACAACGGTCGCGGCAGCTGCGAGCACTTCGGTATCGGCTCGGACGAGGTGCCGCTGCTGATGGCCACCCTGGGCAATGGGCTCGGCGGCTTCGGCGCCTTCATCGCTGGGGACGAGCTGCTGATCGAGACCCTGATCCAGCGGGCCCGCCCCTACATCTACACCACCGCCATGCCCCCCGCCGTCGCCTGCGCGGTAAGCGAGGCCCTGAGGCTGGTGGACGAGGAGGGGTGGCGTCGAGGGCATCTGCAATCGCTGATCCAGCGCTTCCGGGACGGCGCCGCGCAACTGGGGCTGGGGCTGATGGACTCGCCCACCGCCATCCAGCCGCTGATGCTGGGTGACAGCAAACAGGCCGTGGCCCTCAGCGAGCGGCTGCGTGAGCGCGACATCCTCATCGCCGCCATCCGCCCGCCGACGGTGCCCGAGGGGACCGCCCGCCTGCGCATCACCCTTAGCGCCGCCCACTCCGCGGCGGACGTGGACCGCCTGCTCGACGCCCTGGAGGCGTGCGCATGAGCCTACATATCGAGCGCATCGGCTCCGGGCCGGACCTGGTGCTGCTGCACGGCTGGGGCTTGCACGGCGGCCTCTGGGGCCCGGTGATCGAGCCGCTGGCCGATGCCTTCACCCTGCATATCCTCGACCTGCCGGGTCATGGTCGTAGCGGGCCGTGCGAGGGTGATTACACGCTGGAAAACCTCGCCG
>JBFFSW010000351.1:0-2091 GCA_041572195.1 Thiohalomonadaceae bacterium
GTAAACCGATGTGCGGCGCACGGCGCCGCGCATCAACCGAATTTCACCGCCCGGCTTTCGCGCGGGGCGGTACCCTTATAAGAGGAACCCATGCGTACCATCCCCCTGATTCTCGCCCTCGTTTTGCTTGCAAGCCCCTCGGCCCACGGTGGCTGGTTTGGCGCCGACTTCTCCGCCGAGGCGGTACAGATGCGTCCCGGTCAGGCGCCGATGAGCAGCCGCATGTATGTCAGTCAGGGAAAGCTACGCACTGAGTTCGAGAAGGAGGGGCGGCACATGGTGGAGATCCTCGACCCCAAGGCCCGCCGCGGCCTGCTACTGTTCCCGCAGCAGCAGGCCTATATGGAGCGCGAGCTGCCTCCCAGCCGCGTCAACGACGGCAATAATCCCGACCCCTGCTCCGAACTGCCGCCGCAACAGGCCCATTGCGAGTCCCTGGGCGAGGAGGAGCTGAACGGTCGGCTGGCACGCAAGTGGCGCATCGGCAACGCCGAGGGCGAGCGTCTCGAGTGGCTGGATGCGCGCCATCACTTCCCGGTTCGTCAGGAGCTGATCGTAGAGGGCGAGCCGCAGCTGCGCTTCGAGCGCCGTCACCTCGGCGAGGAGGCGGTCAGTGGCCGCAACTGCGAGAAGTGGGAAATGGTGATGATGGGCGAGCAGGGGGATGCCATCCGCAGCCTGCAGTGGTACGACCCCGAGCTCAACATCGCCCTGCGCCAGGAGCTGCCGGGAGGGTTCGTGCGTGAGCTGCGCAATCTCTCCATCGCCCCGCAACCGGCCGAGCTGTTCACCCTTCCCGGGGGCTACCGGCTGCTGCCGCCGCCCTCACTGGCGGCGCCCGCGGGCCGCTGATACGATTAGATTTTCCGCACTTCCAGCAAGGACAAGGTCACGATGATAACGGTGGTTGGCAATCTCAAGGGTGGTTCCGGCAAGAGCACGGTGGCCTTCAACCTGGCGGTCTGGCTGGCGACCCAGGGCGAGCGGGTCAACGCCTTTGATCTGGACCCACAGCGCACCCTCACCGATGTCTCCGAGGTACGTGCCGAAGAGGGATACACACCGCTGTTCAGCCTTCACTATGGTGGGGCCGACCTCATCGGCAACCTGCTGGAGAAGTCCGGCGAGGTGGTGGTGGATGTCGGGGTCTCCGACATGGCGGCAATGGAGGCGGCCCTCTCGGTGGCCGACCGCGTGCTCATTCCGGTACCGCCCAGCCAGGCCGACATCTGGTCTACCCAGCGCTTCCTCGGCATCGTCAGTGAGGCGATCGGCGACAATGACCCGGAGGTGTGCGTCTTCGTCAACCGCGCCGACACTCACCACTCAATCCGCGAGTCCGACGAGGCCGAGGAGGCGCTGGCGGGGCTCGGCGGCATCCGCCTGATCAAACAACGCCTGCACCAGCGCACCGCCTATCGTCGCTCCTTCAGTGAGGGGCTGGGGGTGTTCGAGTTGACCCCCTGGAGCAAGGCGGCCAAGGAGTTTATGGCCTTCGCCCAGATCCTCTACCCCAAGCGCGGCAAGAAGTGAGCCCCGAATGATGAAGAGCGAACACCTCAAGTGGGTCCTCAACCCCTGGCTGATGATCATCGCCCTGGCCGCCGCGGCGGTCTATATCAATCAGGAGCAGCTATTCGGTGGGGCCGAACCCGAGGTGCTCGAGGAGACGATCGAAGAGACGATCGAGCCGGTCCAGCCGGAACCCGAACCCGAACCTGCTCCCGAGCCCGAAGCCGATACCGTTACCCTTCAGGAGCAGATGGATGTCGCCCGTCAGGCGGCAAAACAGGGTGATTTCACGGCGGCCGTGGCCGCCTACCGCCTGGCCGCCGAGCTCGACCCCGATGGCTACCTGGCCGTCGGCGAGCTGGGCAATCTCTATTACAGCCGCGGCAACATGCAGGAGGCGGCCGAGGCCTACCTGCAGGCGGCCCTGGCACTCAAAACGGCAGGCCACGTCGAGGCCATCTGGCCGATGCTGCCGGTGATCGAACAGCAACTGCCGCAGCAGGGCTACACCCTGCGCCGTGAATTACTGGGCGGCCCCCAACCCGCCACCCCCTAAACTATCAAGGCACCGACTATGAC
>JBFFSW010000352.1:0-2080 GCA_041572195.1 Thiohalomonadaceae bacterium
GGCGAGTGCGCCACCGCCGCCGATGTCTGGCTGGCCGCCTCCGGCGGCAAGGCGCTGCCGCCCAACGTGCTGGTGGCGGTCAACATGGAGTACTGCGACCCCAATCAGGCGGTGAGCAGCGGCGACGAGGTGGCCTTCTTCCCTCCGGTGACCGGGGGCTGAGGTGGCCGCGGCTAGCATCGAGGTGCGCGAGGCGCCCCTGCAACCCTGGCGTGAACTGAGCGCGTACGAGGAGCGCCGCGGTGGCCGCGCCGATGTCGGCGCCACCGCCGTGTTCGTCGGCTCCATGCGCGATTTCAACGAAGGGGATACGGTCAACGGCATGTTCCTGGAGCACTATCCGGGGATGACCGAGCGTCAGCTGGAGCGGCTGGTGGAGGAGGCACAGGCCCGTTGGGCCCTGCTCGACGTGTTGCTGCTGCACCGGGTGGGGGAGATCCGACCCACCGACCCCATCGTCCTGGTGGCGGTCTGGTCCTCTCATCGCCGTGAGGCCTTCGAGGCGAGTCGCTGGCTGATGGAGGAGCTCAAGTCACGCGCCCCCTTCTGGAAGAAAGAGCACCTGGCGGAGGGTGGCAGCCGCTGGGTAGAGAAGAACACTCCCGGTTATTGAGGCAATAGAGATGAGCGACAGGCTGAACGACGATGAGATGACCCTGCTGGGCAAGCGCCTGGAGGAGGAGCGGGTGCGTCTGCGCGGCGAGATCCGCGAGGAGCTGCTGCGCAGCGAAAACGAGCACTACGCCGAGCTGGCGGGGCAGGTGCACGACAGTGGCGATGAGTCGGTGGCCGACCTGATGAATGAGGTGAATACCACCATCCTCAGCAAGCTGATCCGCGAGCTGCGCGAGGTGGAGGCGGCCGAGGAGCGCCACGCCGGTGAAGGCTACGGCCTGTGCGAGGATTGCGGCGAGCCCATCGGCCTGGAGCGGCTCAAGGCCCAGCCCGCCGCCCGCCGCTGTATCCGCGATCAGGAGCGCGCCGAGGCGGGTGAATCGCATCCGGCGATGTGATACACGTGTCTCACGTGTATCTCTATGGGACTTACTGTCTCCCTAAATTGAGACATCGTGTGTCTTGATAAAAAATAAATCCTATAAATTTCAACAAGATATAATTACGTCGTAATTGGCGCGCTTTTTGTATTGTTTCCTCCGCTAAATCGCTATGACGATGCCCGGAGGGGGCGATATGAAAGGACAATCCAGCGAATTGATGAAGGCACAGCCGCTGCTCATGAGCGCGGCCACCCCGTTGAGTATCCTGGTGCAGCAGGGTTACCGCCTGCGCTCCGGGCGACGCGGCCAGCTGCTGGCCAGCTACAAGGGCAAGACCTATGAGCTCCATGCCGAGGGTATGGGCGCTCGTCACTAAATTCGTTTCGGGCGGACGAGATGTACCGTTATTTTCTGATTACGCTGCTGCTGATGGCCGCTCAGGTCCGGGCCGAGGCGCCGTTGTGCCTCTGGATCAGCTCCTATCACGAGGGCTACGAGTGGGAGGATGGCATCGGCCGCGGCCTGCGCGAGGGCTTGGGCGATAGCTGCCGCCTGCAGGTGTTCCGCATGGACAGCAAGCGCAATACCGCCCCGGCCTTCGCCGAGCAGCAGGCCAGGAAGGCCTATGAACTCATCGAACAACTCAAGCCGGACGTAGTGCTCCTCTCCGACGACAACGCCTCGCGCTACGTGGCCGTGCCTTATCTCAAGGGCACCGATACACCGGTTGTCTTCAGTGGTATCAACTGGGATGTGGCGACCTACGATTATCCGTGGCAAAACGCCAGCGGCATGGTCGAGGTGGCGCCGGTACTGCCGCTGCTCAAGGAGATACGTCAGGTGGTGGAACGGCCCCAGCGGGGTCTCTACCTCTCCTCCAGGGTCTTTACCGAACTGGTCGATTCCGGATACTACGTCAGGGCCTTCGCCCGTGAGCATATCCAGGTGGATACGCTGCTGGTGAGCAGTATGCGAGAGTGGGTGGAGGGCTACAAAAAGGGACAGTCGTACGACTTTATCGTGCTGGGCAACTACGCGGGTATCAGCGACTGGGATGCCGAGCTTGCCGCCGCCACCGCATA
>JBFFSW010000353.1:0-2073 GCA_041572195.1 Thiohalomonadaceae bacterium
ACCACCCCCTCGGTGGAGTTCTCCACCGGCACCACCGCGTAATCGGCGCTGCCCGCCTCCACCTCGCGAAACACCTCGTCCAGCCCGGCCAGCGGGCGGGCCACCGCCGAGTGGCCGAAGTGCTTGAGGGTGGCCTCGTGGGAGAAGGTCCCCTCGGGGCCGAGGAAGGCGATGTTCATGGGCCGCTCGTGGGCCAGGCAGGCGGACATGATCTCGCGAAACAGCCGCGCCATCTCCTCCCCCGCCAGCGGCCCCTGATTGCGCTCCTTGACCATGCGCAACACCTGGGCCTCGCGCTCGGGACGGTAGAAGAGCGCCTCGTCACCGGCGGCCATCTTCACCTCGGCCACCTGCTGGGCCAGCCCGGCCCGCTCGTTGATCAGCGCCTGCAACTCGCCATCGAGGGCGTCGATGCGCTCGCGAATGGCCCGCAACTTCTCTTCACTGCCCATGGGCTTTGGTCGGTCTCCGTTAGCTGATGACGCGCACGTTGAGCACACCGTCGATGGCGGCGATCTCATCGACCAGCGTCTCGGGGATGGCCTGGTCCACGTCGACCACGGTGTAGGCCAGCTCACCGCGCGACTTGTTGAGCATGTCGACGATATTGAGCCCGGCCTTGGCGAGATCCGATGAGATCTGCCCCAGCATGTTGGGCACGTTGGCGTTGGCGATGGTCAGGCGGTGGGTGCCCTCGGCGCGCGACATCACCACCTCGGGGAAATTGACCGAGTTGGTGATGTTGCCGTTCTCCAGATAATCGCGCACCTGATCGGCGACCATGATGGCGCAGTTCTCCTCCGCCTCACGGGTGGAGGCCCCCAGGTGCGGCAGGGTGATGACCCGCGGGTGGTTCTTCAGCAGGTTGGTGGGGAAGTCGCAGACATAGGCGTAGGCCTTGCCGCTATCCAGCGCCGCCACCATATCCTCATCGTTGACGATGCCACCGCGAGCGAAGTTGAGCACCACCACGTTGTCCTTCATGTTCTTCAGACGCTCGGCGTTGATCAGATTTCTCGTCGCATCGATCAACGGCACATGGAAGGTAATGAAGTCGGCGTTATTGAGCAGCTCATCAACGCTGGTAGCCTGCTTGACTGCCGCATCCAGCTGCCAGGCCCCCTTGACGGTGATGCCCGGGTCGAAGCCGATGACGTTCATGCCCAGGGCCACCGCGGCGTTGGCGATGCGCACGCCGATGGCACCCAGACCGATGACGCCGAGGGTGCGCCCCGGCAGCTCGAAGCCACCGTAGTTCTTCTTGCCCGCCTCGGTGGCCTTACCGATCTCCTCATCACTCCCTTCGAGGTTGCGGGAGAAATCCCAGGCCTGGGCGATATTACGGCAGGCCATCAGCATGCCGGCGATCACCAGCTCCTTGACCGCGTTGGAGTTGGCGCCGGGGGCGTTGAAGACCACCACGCCCTTCTCGCTCATCCTGTCGACCGGGATGTTATTGACCCCGGCACCGGCGCGACCGACCGCCTTGAGGCTATCCGGGATCGCCATGTCGTGCATCTTGAACGAGCGCAGCAGGATGGCGTCGGGGTTCTGGAACTCCGAGGCCACCTCGTAGCCCTCGCGCGGCAGGCGGTCCAGGCCCGCCGCGGAGATGTTGTTCAGGGTAAGAATCTTGTGCATCGCGAAAATCCCTTTTAGCCGTGCTTCTTCTCGAACTCCGCCATGAAGGCCACCAGGGCATCCACCCCCGCCTCGGGCATGGCGTTGTAGATGGAGGCACGCATGCCGCCCACCGAACGGTGGCCCTTGAGGGTGACCAGACCGGCCTCCTTGGCCTCGGACAGGAACACCGAGTCGAGCTCGGCGTCGGCCAGGGTGAAGGGCACGTTCATCCACGAGCGGCAGTTGACGCTCACCGGGTTGGCGTAAAAATCAGAGCCGTCGATGGCGGCGTAGAGCTTGCCCGCCTTGCGCCGGTTGATCTCGGCCATGCCGGCCAGACCGCCCTTGCGCTTGAGCCACTGGAAGACCAGCCCCGCCAGGTACCAGGAGTAGGTGGGGGGGGTGTTGTACATCGACTCGTTGTCGGCGTGGGTCTTGTAGTCGAACATC
>JBFFSW010000354.1:0-2065 GCA_041572195.1 Thiohalomonadaceae bacterium
CAGGTCGGCGCGCACCGACTTGGAGCCGGGCAGGCAGATGAGGTCGGCGCCGGGGATGGCCTGCCCCTCGGCGACGAAGGTGAGCTCGATACGCGGGTGCAGACGCAGGGCATCGAAGTCGGTGTGGTTGCTGATGCGCGGGGTGAGGGGAACGACGACCCGCAACGGGGCCTCGTCCTCGGCCCGCCAGTGCAGCCGTCCGCCGAGGCCGTCCTCCTCGTCCAGGTGCAGGCCGTGGAGGTAGGGGAGCACGCCCAGCACCGGCTTGCCGCTGCGCTCTTCCAGCCAGACGATGCCCGGCTGCAGCAGCGAGATATCGCCGCGGAAGCGGTTGATCACCAGCCCCTTGATGCGTGCTCGCTCGCTCTCGCTGAGCAGCTCCAGGGTGCCGACCAGCTGGGCGAAGACGCCCCCCTTGTCGATGTCGGCCACCAGGATCACCGGGCAGTCCACCGCCTCGGCGAAGCCCATGTTGGCGATGTCCTTGTCGCGCAGGTTGACCTCCGCCGGGCTGCCCGCCCCCTCGACCACAATCGCCTGGTACTGGGCCTTGAGCCGTTCGTGGGAGGCCAGTACAGCGGCCATCGCCGTGGGCTTGTAGTCGTGATAGTCGCGGGCGTCGCGGTTGCCGATGGCACGGCCGTGGACGATCACCTGTGCCCCGGTATCGGTGTTGGGCTTGAGCAGCACCGGGTTGAAGTCGGTGTGCGGCTCCAGGCCACAGGCCTGGGCCTGTAGCGCCTGGGCGCGGCCGATCTCGCCGCCATCCGCGGTCACCGCGCTGTTGAGGGCCATGTTCTGCGGCTTGAAGGGGGCCACATGAACACCGCGACGTTTGAGGGCGCGACACAGGGCGGTGACCAGGATGGACTTGCCCGCGTCGGAGGCGGTGCCCTGGACCATCAGCGTACTCACTGTTCACGTACTCGTTGCAGCTGGGCGCAGAGCCGTTCGGCGCCATCGAGGATGCGTGGGCCGTGGCGCTGCAACAGCGAGGGGGGGATGAAGAAGAGATGCTCGTTCTTCACCGCCCGCAGCCGCGGGTAGTCGCGCCACTCATCCAGCCACTCGGGGCGCTCCTCGCCCATGCCCCCGGCGACGATGGCCTCGGGGTCGGCGAGCAGTACCGCCTCCAGGTCCAGTTGCGGGGCCAGGGTGGAGAGCTCGGCGAAGGGGTTGCTGCCGCCGCACAGCTCGATCACCCGGCTGATCAGGTGCTCGCCGTTGATGCTCATCAGCGGCCGGTTCCAGATCTGGTAGAAGACGCTCACCGGGCGCGCCCCGGCGTAGCGCTCGCGCAGCGCTCGAAGTCGTTCTTCGAAGGCGCGGGCGGCGGTCTCGGCGCTTTCCGTGCTCCCGGCCAGCTCGCCGATGCGTCGCAGCAGCCGGGGGATGTCCGCCGGTTCGCGCGGCTCGCTCACCTCGACGCGAATCCCCAGCTCCTCCAGCCGCTCCAGCAGCACCGGCGGGTTGCCGCTGTGCCAGGCCAGCACCAGGTCGGGACGCAGGGCGAGGATCGCCTCGATGTCGGGGCGGTTGTAGCCGCCGACCACCGGCAGCTCTTTAGCCTCGGCCGGGAAGTCGCTATAGCTCACCGCGCCGACTAGCCTGTCCCCGGCGCCGGCGGCGTAGGCCAGCTCGGTGAGGTGCGGGGCGAGGCTGATGATGCGCTCCGCCGCGGCGTTGGCGGTTAGGCTTGGCAGGAGGAGGCCTAGCAGGAGCAGGCGGCTTAGCATCGGTTTTCTCCGCTGAACAGGCGCGCGACCGCCTCGGGATTGGAGGGGAAGTAGAGGTGCAGGTAGCTGGCGGTGATGGGGCCGTGGCGGAAGATCGCCTCGCCGGGCGAGCCGCCGCGCTGGCGCACGCCGTGGGCGATGGGTTCCAGTTCGCCCTCCATCCGCGAGTGGTGGAAGGTGTGGGCGGTCAGTTCCCCCTCGGGCAGCGGTGCGGACTGCATTCCCAGCCCCGCCAGTTTGGTCTGCATCGTGCCCGTTCCCGGCAGCAGGCCGAGCATCGCCTTTCCTTCCAGCTCATCCAGCAGGTAGAGCATGCCGCCGCACTCGGC
>JBFFSW010000355.1:0-2063 GCA_041572195.1 Thiohalomonadaceae bacterium
CCTACGAGCAGTATTTGCACCGTTTCACCGCCTACCTGCAGCAGGCGGACATGGAGAGCAACGGCAAGCGCATTGACCGCGACGGCAATCGGGTGCCCTACCACACCGGCCCCATCATCTGGGGCGAGTCCGGCACCAACGGCCAGCACGCCTTCTACCAGCTGATCCACCAGGGCACCGCGATGATACCGATCGACTTCATCGCCTCCATCGACACCCACAATCCCCTGGGCGAGCACCACGTCATCCTGCTGGCCAACTTCTTCGCCCAGAGCGAGGCCTTCATGCTGGGCAAGAACGAGGAGCAGGCGCGCGCCGAGATGCAGGCCCAAGGGTGCGACGCCAAAACCATCGAGGCCCTGCTGCCACACCGCGTCTTCCCCGGCAACAGGCCCAGCAACTCCATCATGGTCAAGCGCCTGGACCCGCGCACCCTCGGTGCCCTTATCGCCCTCTACGAACACAAGATCTTCATCCAGGGGGTGATCTGGCGGATCAACTCCTATGACCAGTGGGGCGTGGAGCTGGGCAAGCAGCTGGCCCGCAACATCATCCCTCAGCTTGACGACGACGAACCGGTCAGCGGCCACGACAGCTCCACCAACGGCCTGATCAACTTCTACAAGGCCAACCGGCTGGAATAATCCCCCCCCTAAAACGAAAAAGCCTCCCCCACCGTGCGGTGGGGGAGGCTTCGCGCCGTATGGCGAAGGCCCTTAGCTGTAGGCCTGCCCCGGCTTGGCGCCGAAGACCTTGAGGATGTTGACCAGCGGGCAGAAGCCGGTGAAGGCGGACTGCAGCAGGTTGGCGCCGACGAAGGCGGTGAAGTACAGCGCGTACTCGTGCACGAAGATGGGGCTGATGGACATACCCAGGGCCAGGCTGACCAGGATCATGGTGCCGGCGATGGCGAAGACCAGGCGATCGATATTCATGGCTTACTCCTCCTCTAAAGGGTTTTAACGGTTGCTATATTAGCAAACTCTAATATTTATAGTCTACCCCGAGCAATCTACCCGGTTTGGTGGGGGTATTCAAGGGGGAGGGGGCGGGGTAGGATTCGGGAATGTGAAAGGGAGCTTCCGTCGTTATGGCTGAGTTGTTGATGTCATTGGTGAATGTACTCATCGTACTTGGTGCGGTCGTCGGCGTGGCCTTTATCGTTCTTCAGGAGAGACCCTACTTCGTTGCCGTCGTCAGTTTGTGTGTGGGCGCGGCGGTTCATGCCTTCTACATCCTAGCCCCCATCCAAACCGGCGCCTGTAGCATCGGCGCACATGAGCTCGTCGCCTACCTCCATCAGCTTGATGTCTGCATGGAAACCACCCTTGAGCGGAGTCTTACGCGAACCAGTAGAAATTCGAGGCTGATGCTATGGGGCGCTCAGGTGATGATCCTCGCGGGCGTGGCCGCGCTGCCGGTGATTTATGCGGGGAATATGGTGAAGCGGGATTGATGTTCTTCAGAAAAAAATAATGGTACCGAGGGTCGGACTCGAACCGACAAGGGGTTGCCCCCGGGGGATTTTGAATCCCCTGCGTCTACCAATTTCGCCACCCCGGCAGAGGTGAGGGGGCATTATAGAGAATGAACCGCCCGGCGCAAAGCCGGACGTGAATCTGGTAAGATTCGCCCCCTTATGCGTACCGCCGACTTCCATTTCGACCTCCCCGAGGAGCTGATCGCCCAGCGCCCCGCCGCCGAGCGTGGAGCCTCGCGCCTGCTGGTTCTGGACGGCGCCGAGGGCACGCCCCAGGACCGCCGCTTCGCCGACCTGCCCTCGCTGCTCAGCCCCGGCGACCTGCTGGTGTTCAACGACACCCGGGTGATCCCGGCGCGGCTCTTTGGGGTGAAGGAGAGCGGCGGCAAGGTGGAGGTGCTGATCGAGCGCATCACCGCCGAGCGCGAGGCCCTGGCCCACATCCGTGCCAGCAAGTCGCCCAAGCCGGGCGGTCGGCTGAGCCTGGAGGAGGCCTTCGAGGTGGAGGTGACCGGGCGCGAGGGGGCGCTCTTCGCCCTGCGTTTCCCCGGCCCGGCGCTGGAGCTGCTGGAGGCCCACGGGC
>JBFFSW010000356.1:0-2057 GCA_041572195.1 Thiohalomonadaceae bacterium
GGCGTCCACCCACTCCATCAGTTGGGTCATCTTGCTCATCAGGCGGCGCCTCCATCTTCACCCACGAGGATGCGGGTGTCGCTCATGAAGTAGTAGGGCGGCACTTCCAGGTTCTTCGGCGCAGGCACGCCGCTGAAGACGCGGCCGGCCAGGTCGAAACGGGAGCCGTGGCAGGGGCAGAAGAAACCACCCTTCCAGTCGGCGCCCAGGTCGGCCGGGGCGATGTCCGGGCGGTAGGTCGGGGAGCAACCCAGGTGGGTGCAGATGCCGACCAGCACCAGAAACTCCTCGGTACGCGAACGGGTAGCGTTCTGGGCGTAGTCGGGCTCCTGACGGGTCTGGGAGTTGGGGTCCTGCAGCTTGCCGTCCAGGCCAGGCAGGTCAGCGACGTTCTGCTCGGTGCGACGGACAACCCACACCGGCTTGCCGCGCCACTCAACGGTGATCATCTGACCAGGCTCCATCTTGCTCACGTCCACCTCAACCGGGGCACCGGCTGCCTGGGCGCGAGCACTGGGCTGCATGGAAAGGACGAAGGGGGCGATTGCGTACCCCGCTCCCACCGCACCGACCACCGTGGTGGTCAGGGTGAGAACGCGGCGTCGCTTCATGTCTACGCCATCTGTGCTCATCGGACATTTCTCCCGAAAGATCGAAAGTGAAAAATTTTGGCGTCCAGGGGGTGCCGGTTGCGGCAGTAGAAAAAGCATATTCGGATATGCTTCTATTGCCTCGGCAGGACTAACTCGTGATTCTCTTATATTCCATTTCTTAAGGCAAGCCTAAATTCAGTTTATGGGCTTATACCGGATTGGGAATATCGACGAATTCCGATTGAATATCAAAGCGTTGGGATAGATGCTCGGCCAGGGCGCGAACCCCGTCCGACTCACTGGCGTGGTGGCCTATCGCCAGGTAGTGAATCCCCAGCTCGCGGGCCAGGTGCACGGTGCGTTCGGAGACCTCGCCGCTGATGAAGGCGTCCAGCCCCAGCGCCGCCGCCTCCTCAATGCCGTCCTGGGCGGCGCCGGAGCACCAGCCGAGACGCTTGATGGGATGGGTGCCGCCGACGATCAGCAGCGGCTCACGGTGAAGTTCATTGCCGAGACTCATGGCCAGCTCGTTGGCGGAAAGCGGCTCGTCCAGCTCGGACCACATGGAGAGCCCACCAAAGGGGCCGTGGCCGAAGCGGCCATCCACCGACCAGCCGAAGCGCCGCGCCAGCTGGGCGTTGTTGCCCAGCTCGGCGTGGCCGTCCAGCGGCAGGTGGTAGGCGATGAGGGAGATGTCGTTATCCAGCAGGCTCTTGAGGCGGCGGCGCTTGATGCCGGTGATGCACTCCCCCTCCCCCTTCCAGAACCAGCCGTGGTGCACCAGCACCGCGTCGGCATCGCGGGCCAGCGCCTCGTCCAGCAGTGCCTGGCAGGCGCTGACTCCGGCGACGATGCGCCGCACCTCGCCACGCCCCTCCACCTGCAGGCCGTTGGGGCAGTAGTCGCGGTACTCGCGCACCGCCAGCAGTTCGTCGCAGTAGTTCACCAGTTCTTTTAGCGCGCTCATGCGTCCACCTGTTAGAATTCGGCCATAAATTAAACCAACAATGGCGTCAGCGAATGAAGATCCACAAGCCCATCATCTTTCTGTTTCAGGCGGTCACCGTCGGCCTGGCGCTCGCCTTCGTCCTGCTGCTGCTCAAGCCGGAGCTGCTCAACGAGGGCAAGCAGGTGGTGCAGATCATCGAGGAGGCGAGCCCGCGGCTCGGCATCGGCACGCCCGCCGTCGGCCCCGTATCCTACGCCGACGCGGTGGAGATTGCAGCCCCGGCGGTGGTCAACATCCACAGCCTGATCACCGTGGTGGAGAACACCAACCCGCTGTTCAATGACCCCTTCTTCCAACGTTTCTTCGGCAATGCCTTCGGCATGCCGCGCAAGAGCCAGCAGACCTCGCTGGGCTCCGGCGTCATCGTCAGCCACGACGGCTACATCCTCACCAATAACCACGTCATCGAGGGGGCCGAGGCCATTCAGGTGGGTCTGCGTGATGGCCGCGCCACC
>JBFFSW010000357.1:0-2056 GCA_041572195.1 Thiohalomonadaceae bacterium
GTCTGGTTGAGGGAGGCGTCGATCACCTCCTCGGAGTCGCCCTTACGCATCTTGCGGAAGTTCTCGCGGATGCGGTCGAAGACGACGATGGTGTCGTTGAGCGAGTAGCCGATCACCGCGAGGATGGCGGCCAGCACGGTGAGGTCGAAGTCCAGCTGCAGGATGGAGAACACCCCGAGGACGATGACCACATCGTGCACCAGCGCGGCGACCGAGCCGAGGGCGAAGCGGTACTCGAAGCGCAGGGCGACGTAGACCAGGATGCCGATAAGGGCGTAGAGCATGGCCAGGCCGCCGTCGTTGGTGAGCTCCTCGCCCACCTGCGGGCCGACGAACTCCTGGCGGCGCTTGATCAGCCCGGGCTCCTCGGCCTTGAGCAGGTCGAAGATCTGCTCGCTCACCTGGTCGGGCTTGACCCCCTCGCGCTCGGCGACGCGGACGATGATCTCCTTCGCGCTGCCGAAGTGCTGGACCACGGCATCATCGTAGCCACCCTTGGCCAGGGTGTCGCGCACCTGGGCCAGCTCGGCCGGTTGCGGATAGCCCATCTCCACCACGGTGCCGCCGGTGAAGTCGATGCCGAAGTTGAGCCCCTGGCTGAAGAGCGAGCCGAGGGAGGCGAGCATCAGCAGCAGCGACAGGACCACGGTGGCCCTGCGCAGGCGCATGAACTTGAATTGGGTATCGGTCAGGATCTGCATGGTCATTCTCCCTTAAATCGACAGCTTGCTGACACGACGACCACCCACCCAGGCGTTGATCACCGCACGGGTACCGACGATGGCGGTGAACATGGAGGTGACGATGCCGATGGAGAGGGTGATGGCGAAGCCCTTGATGGGGCCGGTGCCGAAGGTGAACAGCACCACCGAGGCGATCAGGGTGGTGATGTTGGCGTCGGCGATGGTGCCCACCGCGCGCTCGTAGCCGGAGTGGATGGCCGCCTGCGGCGTCATGCCGTTGCGCAACTCCTCGCGTATGCGCTCGAAGATGAGCACGTTGGCGTCCACCGCCATACCCACGGTGAGGACGATACCGGCGATGCCCGGCAGGGTGAGGGTGGCCTGGAGCATGGAGAGCACCGCCACGATCAGCACCAGGTTCATCGCCAGGGCCAGGTTGGCGACGGTGCCGAAGCCGCGGTACCAGACCGCCATGAAGGCCAGCACCAGGACGAAGCCGATGAGCACCGAGCGGAAGCCCTGGTCGATGTTGTCCTTACCCAGGCTGGGGCCGATGGTGCGCTCCTCGACGATCTCCATGGGCGCGGCCAGGGCGCCGGCGCGCAGCAGCAGGGCGATGTTGCGGGCCTCCTCGGGGGAGTCCAGGCCGGTGGTCTGGAAGCGTTTGGAGAAGCGCTCGCGGATGGTGGCGACGCTGATCACCTCCTCCACGTTGTAGCTCACCTTGGTCGGCACGCCGTCAACCGTGCGGGTCTCGCTCTTCTTCTCGATGAACACCACCGCCATGCCGCGGCCGACGTTCTCCTTGGTGTTGCGGTCCATACGGCGGGCGCCGTTGCCGTCGAGGGTGACGGTAACCATGGGGCCGCCGCTCTGCGAGTCGATGCCGGAGGCGGCGTCGATGATCTGGTCACCGGTGATGATCACCCGCTTGTAGAGCAGGTGCGGACGGCCCTCGCGGTCACGGTAGAGGCGCGAGCCGGGGGGCACGCGCCCGGCCAGGGCGGCGCCCAGGTCGTGCTTGTCATCGACCATGTGGTATTCGAGGGTGGCGGTGGCGCCCAGCACCTCTTTGGCGCGGGCGGTGTCCTGCACGCCGGGCAGCTGCACGACGATGCGCTCATCGCCCTGCTGCTGGATCACCGGCTCGGCCACGCCCAGCTCGTTGACGCGGTTGCGCAGGGTGGTGATGTTCTGCTGCAGGGCGAACTTCTTGGTCTCGCGCAGCTCCTCATCACTCAAGGTCGCATAGATCTCAAACTTGCCGTTTACCGCCTCTTCAGGTAACTCAAGCACCAGATCACGATACTGTCCGTGCACCACGTCATAAGCCTTTTGGCGCTCAGCCTGATCATTGAAACGCAACACCAAAC
>JBFFSW010000358.1:0-2053 GCA_041572195.1 Thiohalomonadaceae bacterium
AGTCCTGGCGGCGCACCTCATCAAGCATGGCGCCGCGGATGCGGATGCCGACGAAGGTCTCGAAGCTGGCGCCGCCCTCGCTGTCGAAGTTGGCCGCCGCCTCCAGCAGGCCGAGCATGCCGGCCTGCATCAGGTCGTCCAGGGCCACGCTGTCGGGCAGGCGCCCCTTCAGGTGATAGGCGATACGCTTGACCAGCGGGCCGTACTGCTCGACCAACTCGTTGGCGCTCTCGACCGCGGGACGCGGATGATGAATCGGGGTCTCCACCTCGAAGACCTCCTGGCGCATGGCAACACTCATGACCACCCCCAATCGCTCTGGCTGTACTGCACCAGACGCTCCATGAAAAACTCCAGATATCCACCAGCGGCGCTGGGCATGGGCCAGCTGTCCACCTTCTTCGCCAGGGTGGCGAAGGCCGCCGCCGCCTTGCTGCGCGGGTAGGCATCGACCACCGGGCGCTGTTTCTTCACCGCCTTACGCAGGTACTCGTCGAAGGGCACGCTGCCCATGAAATCCAGCAGCACGTCGTCGAGGAAGTGATCGGTCACCTTCACCAGCTTGCCGTAGAGCTGGCGCCCCTCCTGCGGGCTATGGGCCATGTTGGCCAGCACGTTGAAGCGGCGGATGCCGTGGTCGCGGTTGAGCAGCTTGATCAGCGCGTAGGCGTCGGTGATGGAGGCCGGTTCGTCGCAAACCACGACCACCACCTCCTGCGCCGCCTTGGAGAAACTGATGACGCTGTCGGAGATGCCCGCGGCGGTATCGACGATGAGCACGTCGATGTCGATGCTCAGCTCGCTGAAGGCGCGGATCAGACCCGCGTGCTCAGCCGGGCTCAGCTCGGCCATGTTCTGCACGCCCGAGGAGGCGGGGATGACGTGAATGCCGCCGGGCGCGGTCACCATCACCTCCTCCAGGGTGCGCTCGCCGTTGATGACGTGCGAGAGGTTGTACTGAGGATGCAGGCCCAGCATCAGGTCGACATTGGCGAGGCCCAGGTCGGCGTCCATGATCATCACCTTGTGGTTACGCTGCGCCAGGGCGGTGGCCAGGTTGACCGAGACGTTGGTCTTGCCCACGCCACCCTTGCCGCTGGCCACGGTGATCACCCGCACTGGCTTGGGACGCACCATGCGCCGCAGGCCCGCCGCCTGATCGGTTGATCGTTGTTCAGCCATGCATGGCCCCCTTTCCGGCAAAGGCGATCGCCATCTCATCTTCCTCGGGCAGCTCGGCCTCGAAGCGACGCATCAGCGCCACCGCCTGGCTGACCAGCTTGGCCGCGCGGGCCGGGTGAATATCCTCCGGCACGCGCTGGCCGTCACACACATAGGCCACCGGCAGGCGGTGGCGGCGGACCACCGAGAGCGCCTCGCCGAGGGCGACGGTCTCGTCAGTCTTGGTCAGGATGCAGCCGCTGAGCTCCACCTTCTCCAGGGCACGCAGGGTCTCGTCGAGGGCGACGCGCTGGGTGGTGGTGGAGAGCACGGCGTAGCTCTTGATGCGGCTGGAGCTGCCGCGCAGCAGCTCGAACTGTTCATGCAGGCGCAGGTCACGCTGGCTCATGCCGGCGGTATCGATCAGCACCAGGTCCTTGTCGCGCAGGCCATCCAGGGTGGTGCGCAGTTCGTTGGAATCATTGGCGATGTAGACCGGCAGGCCGAGGATCTGGCCGTAGGTGCGTAGCTGCTGGTGGGCGCCGATGCGGAAGGAGTCGGTGGTCACCAGGGCCACGCGGTTGGCGCCGTGGCGCAGCATGTAGCGGGCCGCCAGCTTGGCGATGGTGGTGGTCTTGCCGACGCCGGTGGCGCCGACCAGGGCAATCACCCCACCCTCGCTGAGAATATCGTCGTCGGAGACCGTGAGGTCACGGGCCAGCAGACCCAGGGCCTGCTTCCAGTTCTGTTCCGGGTCGCGGCCGTACTCCACCTTCTCGGCCAGCTCGCGGCAGAGCTCGCGATCCAGGCCCAGCTGCATCAGCCGCTCCAGCAGTTTGATGCGCAGCGGATGGCGGCGGCGCTGCTCGCCCCAGGCCAGCCCGGAGAGCTG
>JBFFSW010000359.1:0-2050 GCA_041572195.1 Thiohalomonadaceae bacterium
GAGCGGCCGCCCCTCCCAGAAGTCGGTGCGGTACTTCACGTCCACGCCGTAGGCGGCGGTGTCCTGGGCGACGATCAGCAGCTCCTGCACGCCATCGTTGACCAGCTTCTCCGCCTCTTCGAGGATGGAGCCGATGGGGCGACTGGTGAGCTTGCCGCGCATGGAGGGGATGATGCAGAAGCTGCAGCTTTGGTTACACCCCTCGGCGATCTTGATGTAGGCGTAGTGCGGCGGGGTGAGCTTGATGCCACCCGGCGGCACCAGGTCGGCGAAGGGGTCGTGGCTGGGGGGCAGGTGTTTATGGATCGCCGCCATGGTCTGCTCCAGCGAGTCGGGACCGGTCACCGCCAGCACCTGCGGGTGGACGCTCTCTATCACGCCTTCTTTCGCGCCGAGGCAGCCGGTGACGATCACCCGGCCGTTCTCGGCCAGCGCCTCGCCGATGGTCTCCAGCGACTCCTCCACCGCGGCGTCGATAAAGCCGCAGGTGTTGACGATCACCAGCTCGGCGTCGTCGTAGGTCGGGGCGATGTGGTAACCCTCGGCGCGCAGGCGGGTGAGGATGCGTTCGGCGTCGACGGTGGCCTTGGGACAACCGAGGCTGACGAAGCCGACCTTGGGGATAGCGTGGGACATGGCGGTGGGGCTCGTGGGATGAGCCCGCTATTTTACCCGCCGTATGAGGTGATGAGAACCGCGATCAGACGACGGCGTGGGCCTGTTGCAGCTCGAGCAGGTCGGGGAGCAGGGCGCGGATCGGGCGGCAGGCGTCGCAGACCTTCTGCATCGCCTCGCGCAGGGTCTCGTCATTCTGCGTCTCCAGGGCGTGTTGGCACTCGGCGCAGGCCTTGTCCAGAACGGCCAGAGTGGTTTCATCGATACGGGGGGACGCGTTCATGGTGACTCCTCTCTATGCTTATCGTTGTAAGCCAGAGTAGTGTCGTCGCCGTGGAGTGAGTATCGGCCTTAATACCTAATGAGGGTAGGGTTTTGTCCTACCGACATGAAAAACCCCGCCGAGGCGGGGTTGCTCGTGCCGGTGTGGACGTCCCTTAGTGGGCGGTGCTCAGCTTTTGGTTGAAGGCCTCGACCTTGCGGCGCAGGGCCATCAGTTCGGGCAGGTGGTTGCGCACCGCGGCGCAGCTGTTGCAGACATCCTTCATCGTCGCCTTGAGGACCATGTCGTCCTGCTCGTTGTAGGCCTTCATGCACTCTTCGCAGAGGTCCTGCAGGGATTCCAGCTTGAGGTTATCGGCGGGGGTTAACTGGCTCATGATTCTACTCTCTCCTGATTAAAGTCCATGATTGATTCCACGATTGTTATGATTGAATTCCGTCTCGGGATTCACTAAAGCGCATTGCCAGGCGGCTGTCAACTGATTGAAATAAATAAGGAATTTAGAAATATCTAATGTTGTTAGGTAATAAAAAGCCCCGCACCAGGCGGGGCTATTAGCGGTGCTCTATTGCCTAGTCGCGCCCCTTTAGACGGGCGTTGAAGTCCTCCACCTTGTGGCGCAGAGCCATCAGCTCAGGGATACTCTGGCGCACTACCTGGCAGCGATCACAGACATCAGTCATGGAGGCCTTGAGTGCCTCATCATTTTGCTCACGGATAGCAAGCTTGCACTCGTCGCAAAGGTCCTGCAGAGACTCGAGTAGCATGTTGTCCTGGGGGCTTAGTTCACTCATGGGTTACCTCGTCAATCGTGTTAGGCTCTTGATGAACCACTGAGTCCAATAACACCCGATGCAGCGGTGGCTGTCAAAGAGTTTCACCCCTGCCTCACCTGGAGATAGTACGATGCAGCAGCGCCGACTTGGCCACAGCGATATCAACGTCAGCCTCATCTGCCTGGGCACCATGACCTTCGGCGAGCAGAACAGCGAGGCGGAGGGGCACGCGCAACTGGATTACGCGCTGGAGCACGGCGTCAACTTCATCGACACCGCCGAGCTCTATGCCATCCCGCCGCGGGCCGAGACCCAGGGGGCCACCGAGACCAACAACCGCAACTGGCTGGCCAAACGCGGCCGACGCGACGACATC
>JBFFSW010000360.1:0-2034 GCA_041572195.1 Thiohalomonadaceae bacterium
ACCACCCCCGCCAGCAGCTCGCCGACCACCGAGGGGGCACCGAGCCGCGCCAGCAGCTCGCCGAAGAGGCGGGCGGAGATGAGGATCAGCAGCAGGTGCAGGAACAGCGTGTGCGTTTCCATGGACCAAGTATGGCCGATGGGAGGGGAGGCTGCCCGTCAGTCGGGGAGTTGGTAGCCCTTTTCGCGGAACAGCCGCAGGCAGGCGTCCACCGAGTCGGGGTCGAGGGCGAGGCCGCGCTGGCGCTCAATCTCCTCCAGCGCCACCTCGACGCCGATGGCCGGGCGGTAGGGGCGGTGGGAGGACATCGCCTCGACCACGTCGGCCACCGCCAGGATCTTGGACTCCGGCAGCATCTGATCGCCGCTCAGCCCCTGGGGGTAGCCGCTGCCGTCGATACGCTCATGGTGCTGATGCACCATGTCGGCGATGGGCCAGGGGAACTCCAGCCCCCTGAGGATCTCGTAGCCCGCCTGGGAGTGCTCCTGGATCAGCTGGTATTCGATCGGCGTCAGGCGGGTGGGTTTGCTCAGCAGCTCGGCGGGGATCTGCACCTTGCCGATATCGTGCACCAGCCCGCCCAGGTGCAGGCCACGCAGGCGCCCCTCATCCAGCCCCATCTCGCGGCCGATGGCGACGGCGATGTCGGCCACCCGCTGCTCGTGACCGGCGGTGTAGGGGTCGCGCTTCTCCAGGGTGGCGGCGAGGGCGGCGATGGCATCCTCCAGCACTTGTTGCAGCTGGGCGTCCTGGCGCTCGCGCTCGATCAGGCTTTGTTCGAAGGCGCGCTGGGTGCGGCGGCTGTCGAGACCGTAGCCGAGGTCGTCGCCCAGCTGCTCGAAGAGGCGCACCTCCTCCTCGCCGAAGGCGTCGCGGAAGCGGCTGTAGATGGAGAGCACGCCGAAATCACGCCCCTGGCGATGTAGCGGGGTGGTGAGGATGGAGGCCAGGCCGTTGTCGCGGGCGCGCTGCTTCCAGGGGGCGAAGCTGTCCTCGCTGAGCATGTCGTTGCTCACCTGGGTGCGGTCCTGTTTGATCGCCTCGCCCGCCGGGCCGTGGCCCAGAGGGTCGTCCCCCCAGCTGACCTTGAAGCCCTCCATGTAGCGGGTGGCGTCACCGGCACGGGCGACGATGTCCACGTCGTGCTCCTCGTCCTCCACCTTGAGACCGACCCAGGCCAGGGCGTAGGCGTGGTGCGAGGTGATCGCCTCGCAGGCCTGTTGCAGCATCTCGTTCTCGCTCTCGGCGTGTACCAGCGCCGAGTTGCTCTTGCTGAGCGCGTGCAGGGCCCAGGTGAGGCGCTGCATGCGGCTCTCGGCCTGTTTGCGCTCGTTGATGTCGTGGGCGGTGACCAGCAGCTGATGGGTGTCGGCCAGGGTGACGTGGCGCAGGTTGATATCCAGCCAGAACAGTTTGCCGTCGGCACGCCGAGCCAGCCACTCGAAGCTTTGCGGATCGCCGGACTGGGCGGCGCGCAGATAGGCCTCAGCCTCGACCTGGGTATAGGGTGGGTAGCCCGCGGAGAGCGTCTCGACGCTCATCCCCACCAGCTCCTCGCGGGCGTAACCGTAGGCCTGGCAGACCCGGTCATTCACATCGACGATGGCCAGGGTGTCGGCATCGTGGATGAAGATCATGTCGCTGACCGTGTCGAAGAGGTCGCGGAAGCGGCGTTCGCTGCGGCGCAGGGCGATCAGCGAGTGGTGACGTTCGCTGATGTCCTGCACCGTGCCGATGGAGCGCAGCGGTCGGCCGTCGGCGTCGTAGTCGGTGCGGCCGCGTTCCTGCACGTACTTGATGCGCCCATCGGCCATCAGCAGGCGGTGTTCGACCTCGTAGGGGCTATGGTCCTCGACCGAGCGGCGGTAGGCGCGGTCGACCAGGGCGCGGTCGTCGGGGTGGATCTGCGCGACGAAGGCCTCGTAGCAGGCGTCGAACAGCCCCTTGTCCAGCTCGAAGATCTCGAAGATGCCGTTGGACCACTCCAGGTGGTCGTTGACCAGGTCCAGCTCCCAGCTGCCGATCGCGGCCACC
>JBFFSW010000361.1:0-2029 GCA_041572195.1 Thiohalomonadaceae bacterium
CCAGGTCGATGATGTTGCCGGCGATGGCCAGGCGCAGGGCGGTATCCAGCGGATTGGGCGACTCGGCGATGAGCCGTTGCAGACGCGGATAGAGGGCCAGGGCGTGTTCGGTCGCCTCCTGCTTGGCATGGCGGTAGGGGTCGGCATTGCCGCTCAGCTCGCGCACCCGGCGGTGTAGTCGGCTGGCGGTGAGCGGGGGGCTGGCGCCATTGGCCTCGGCCTCATCCAGCTCAATCTCCAGCTCGGCGCGCAGGGCGGCGGGGTCGAGACCAGCGCGGCGCGAGGCCTCGTCGGCCTGGCGCAGGAAGCAGGCGCGGCAGGGGGCTTGGGGTTTCATCATGGGCTTATACGAAAAAACCCGCCGATTGGCGGGTTTTTTCTACGGCGCTACGCGCTTAGGCGTTGGTGGAGCAGACCAGCTCCTCCATGATTTTGCCGCTCTCGACCTCGTCGATGATCTTCTGGTACTCGGGGCTGATGGGGCAGCCGCAGGAGTGCTCCTTGGTGGCGTGCAGACGGGCCTGCTCGATGTGCCAGGTAGCGACTTTCAGGTGCTGATCAACGTTCATCGGTGCTCTCTCCATTCAGGGTAGGAATGTTAACGCCCGCTAATATATCCGATAAAAGCGCTCGGGTACAATCCCCACTGTTTTGCCGGGGGTATGGGCTCTGCTAAGGTGGGCGAAACGATAAGGAGGGAGTGAGATGGAGTTCTATGCCGATACCCAGCTGCGCATGAGCGCGGCCGATATCCAGCGCCATGTGCGCATCGCCTCGCTGCCCGAGTGGTGCGCCTCCATCGAGCGGGTGCTCGACTACGACAACGACCGCGGCCGGGTGCTGGGGGTGTGGGGGGAGATGCCGCTGCGGCGCGAGCTGATCGGCGAGGGGGTGCGCTTCTCCATGCCCGCCAGCCCTTGCGCCCTGCAGTGGACGGTGAGCAGCCCCCATGGCAATGGTCACGCCCTGGTGCACGCCACCATCATCGACCGCCAGCCCTCGGAGGAGCTGCGCGAGACCATCGAGCACTTCGTCAGCGACTGGCGCGCGGGGCTGGAGGATTGGCCGCTGCGCCGCGCCGCCGAGGGGGGCAAGCCGTGTATTAATTGCGGTGAGAGTTTCGGAGGTTTCGGCTGAGGGGTAGAATGCCCGCCGATGCTAGAGACCCTGACTACCCTGCAGCTGGCCGCCGCCGCGGTCATCCTCGTCGTCGCCTACGTGGTGCGCGGCATTACCGGCTTCGGCTCCGGGCTGATCGCCATCCCGCTGCTGGCGCTGATGCTGCCGCTGACCCTGGTGGTGCCGCTCATCGGCCTGCTCGACTACCTCGCCTCGCTCTCCCACGGATTCCATCACCGCCGCGAGATCCGCTGGCGCGAGCTGTTGCCGCTGCTGCCCTTCTCGCTGGCGGGTCTGCTTACCGCCCTCTATATCTTCAAGACCGTGGACGCGGCGCTGCTCAGCCGCGTGCTCGGCGGCTTCGTGCTGCTCTACGCCCTCTACTCCCTCCTCAGCCACCCGCCCAAAGGCGGCCACAGCCGCGCCTGGGCCGCGCCGCTGGGCGGGCTGGGGGCGCTGATCGGCACCCTGTTCGGCACCGGCGGTCCCTTCTACGTCATCTACCTGCAGCTGCGTGGCCTGGACAAGGTCGCCTTCCGCGCCAGCGTCGCCACCATCTTTCTGCTCGATGGCATGGGGCGTATCGTCGGCTACACCGTCTCCGGCTTCTACACCGCCGAGATGATGTGGCTGCTGCTGGCCTCGCTGCCGGTGGCGGCGGCGGCCCTCTATGCCGGTGGTCATATCCATACCAGCATCAGCGCCGAGGGCTTCCGCCGCGCCATCGGCGTGGTGCTGATCGGCTCGGGACTGATGCTGTTGCTACGATAAGCCGGGGGCGATTCTGTTAAAATCGCATCCCCCCTTTATTCAGCCGCGGAAATGACCATGGATCAGCCCCAGGATATCTACGACGATGCCGCCCGCCAGGCGGTGGAGCTGGGTAACCGCCTGGCCGATGAGCAGCCCG
>JBFFSW010000362.1:0-2027 GCA_041572195.1 Thiohalomonadaceae bacterium
ACTTCACGATCCAGCGCGATGTGGATGAGAACCGCCGGGTGGGCTTCAGCCTGCACAGCCTGCCCCCGGAGTCGGCCCCCGCGACAGCTGGCGGCGGCGGTGATGGGCGCTATGTCTCGCTCAAACGCAAGGCGGCGGAGGCGAACCGATGAAAGAGCGCTGGAGTCAATTGCTGGAGCGCATCGATGCCCTCGAACTGCGTGAGCGCGCGCTGCTCTTCATCACCGTGCTGTTCGGCTTTGGCATGCTCTGGCAGCAGCTGCTGCTGGGGCCGATGGAGATGGAGCAGAAGCAGATGCTCGCGCGTATCGACAAGCTGCACCAGGAGGTCGACACCCTGGACCGCGAGCATCAGGCGATCATCGCCCGCGCCAACCTCGACCCGGACGCCGAGAACCGCACCCTGCTGGCCCGTTACCAGGGGCGCGACGCCGAGCTGGAGGGGCGCATCCTTGAGTCGGTCGCCGGGCTGATCGAGCCGCGGCAGATGGCTCGGGTGGTGGAGCAGGTGCTGGAGGGGCGCCGCAACCTCACCCTGGTGTCGGCGCGCAGCCTGCCCGCCACCCCGCTGCTGGAGCTGCCGGAGGAGGAGAGCGTGGAGGGCGAGGGGATCTTCCGCCACGGCCTGCGCCTGCGGCTGGAGGGGGACTACCTGGCGGCCCTGGATTATCTGCGCGCCCTGGAGGCCCTGCCCTGGGCGCTGAAGTGGGACGCGGTCGAGGTGGAGATGCAGCAGTACCCGCGGGCGTTGATCACCATCACCGTATACACACTCAGTCTGGAAGAGGATTGGCTCGGTGTTTAGGCGCGGCATTCCCATCCTCATCGCCCTGTTGGCCCCGCTGGCGCAGGCCGCCCCGTTGGACGACCCGATGCGTCCGCCGGGCGCGCCGTTGAACGTCTCCCCCTCTGGCGGCAAGGGCGATGGTGTCGTCGGTGGCCTCTCCGGCTACCACCTCAGTTCCACCATCGTCGACGGTGATCGCCGCCTGGCGGTGATCAACGGGCGCCGTTATGCCGAGGGTGAGCGCGTCGGCGCGGCCCGCATCGAACGCATTATGTTGACCAAGGTGGTGCTGCGCCTGCCCGGCGGCACGCGCACCGTGCATCTTCTGCCGCGCAGGAGTCCGGCCATCAAACGTCCCAGTGGACAATAGAACAGAGATAACGCCATGAGCATCATGGGAAGAACGCTGCTAATCACGCTGATCCTGCTGCTGGCTGGCTGCGGCGGTGCCGAGAAGCGCCGGTCGGAGCGGGCCGCGGCCATCCACACCGCCTTCGGCGACGGCGCCGTGGGCGAGACCGCCGACGCGGAAGCGGTAAAGGCGGCGTTGCTGCCGCCGATGCAGCTCAACGTGCCGGGGGTGGATGACGCCCAGCTGGAGCGCCGCTTCGATGTCAGCGTGCGCCGGGTGCAGGCCGGGGAGTTCTTCATGGGGCTGGTGGCTGGTACCCGCTACAACATGCTGGTCCACCCGCAGGTGGGCGGACGCATCACCCTGGAGCAGAAGAACGTCACCGTGCCCGAGGTGATGGCCATGGTGCGCAGCGTCTACGGCTACCCCTTCAAGCGCATTGGCGACAGCTACCAGGTTTTCCCCAACGCCATGCACACCCGCCTGTTCACGGTGGACTACCTCTCGGTGGTGCGTAACGGCCGCTCGCGCGTGCACTCCGCGCCGGGGCGGCTGACCGGCGGCGGTGGCAGCGGCGGTAACGACAATACCGACACGAAGAAGAGCGGCACCCAGGAGGGCAAGGGCGGTGAAAAGGACACCACCCTGGGCAGCACCGTCATCACCAGCCACGAGTCCGACTTCTGGGCCGAGCTGCGTCAGGCGCTGGAGGTGATCGTCGGCGCCGAGGGTGGTCGCCGCCTGGCCATCAACAGCCAGACCGGCATGGTGATGGTGCACGCCATGCCCGATGAACTGCGCGCGGTGGAGGAGTATCTGGCCGCCAGCCAGCTCTCGGCCAACCGCCAGGTGATCCTGGAAGCGCGCATCCTCGAGGTGGAGCTGAAC
>JBFFSW010000363.1:0-2025 GCA_041572195.1 Thiohalomonadaceae bacterium
GGCGCCTCGAACGCGGGGCGGGGGCACTGTTGATCACCCTTGGGCTGCTCACCGCGGCCGGTTGGATTCACGCATGAGTTTTGAAGAGATTATCGCCAAGGGCGGCTTCGTCGTCTGGATTCTACTGGGCTACTCGCTGCTGGCCCTGACCATCATCATTGAGCGCTTCGTGCAGTTTCGAATGCTGGGCCGTGAACCGGAGACGGAGCTGGAGGCGGCGATCGAGGCGGCCGCCCGCGAGGGGGTGAGCAACCTCACACGGGTTGCCACCCGTGTCGGCTCCGAGCAGCTGCAGCGCATGGAGCGGGGCTTTCGCACCCTCGCCATCCTCGGCAACACCGCGCCGCTGTTGGGGCTGCTCGGCACCATCGTCGGCATGATCAAGGCCTTTATGGTGATCGAACAGGCCGGTGGTCGGGTCGATGCCCAGGCCCTGGCGGGCGGTATCTGGGAGGCGATGCTGACCACCGGCGTCGGCCTGGCGGTGGCCATCCCCATTTTGCTGCTGCTGCACCTGCTGGAGGGGATGGCCGATCGCCGTGCCCACTCCATGCGCAGCAGCGCATCCTTGCTGCTGGAGCGCCTGCCGCATGAGGATGAGCAGAGCGACGAGGAGGCCGAGGCCAGCCACCATCGCGAGGGCGGCGCCCATGCAGTTTGAGGGCCGCCGCCGCACCACCCCGGTGCCCAATCTGACCCCGCTGATCGACATCGTCTTTCTGCTGCTGGTCTTCTTCATGCTCACCTCCCACTTCGTGCGTGAGGAGGCGATGAACATCGACCTGCCGGTGGCCGAGAGCGGTCAGGCGGTGGAGGAGCGCGACCAGCTGGAGATCGTCATCACCGCCGAGGGGCGCCTGCTGTTTCGCGACCACATCGTCGAGCCCGAGGCGCTCAAGGCTACCTTGGGCGCCGCCCTGCGCGAGAGCGACAACAAGGTCGTGCGCATCCGTGGTGACCGGGCGGTGAGCCTGGGTCGGGCGGTGGAGCTGCTGGATATCGCCCGCGGCGCTGGTGCCGAGGGTGTGGATATCGTCACCGAGCAGCGCTAATGCGTATCGATGGCTTCATCTGGCTGGGAGCCTTTCTGATTTCAATCAGCCTTCACGGGCTGCTCTTCTATCGTGCCGAGAACATCGTCGGCGTGGATGAGCGCGAGCAGGCCGCTCGCAGCCAAAGCACACGGGTCAGCTTCCGTGCTCAGAGTGCGCCGCCGGCGGCCAAGCCTCCAGCACCCGTGCCCGAGCCGGAACCGGCGCCCCAACCCGAGCCGCTGGAGAAGAGCCCTCCCGTTGCCCAGGCCGAGCCCGAGCCGCCATCGGCCGAGCCGCGTGAGGCGGCGGTGGAGCCGATGCCCGAGCCTGAATCCGAGTCGGCCGAGGTGGTGAACGAGGCCGAGGCCGAGGCGTTGCGTGCCCAGGCCCGACGCCACTACCTGGCCGTGCTGATGGCCCATATCGAGGCGCACAAGCACTACCCGCGCAGCGCCCGCCGCCGTGCGATAGAGGGCAAGGTGACGGTGCGCTTCCAGCTGCTCGATGGCGGCCAGGTCGGTGGTCTGGTGGTGGAGGGAGGGCACCGCCTGCTACGTGGCGCCGCACGTGACGCGGTGGAGGCGGCCCGGCCGCTGCCCGCGCCGCCGGAGGATGTCGCCCTGCCGCTGCCGGTGGAGTTTGCCATCCGCTTTCAGCTTCACTAGAGTGCCGCCTGTTATTGCTGTATTGCGTTCGTCAGAGGAGATGAGATGTTGAAGAAGAAGATGTATGGTCTGGCCGCCGCCGCGCTGCTGGTCGCCGGTTCCGCCCAGGCGGAGCATGTGATGATCTCCGATGCCTGGGTGCGCGAGGCGCCGCCCGGCGCCGCTGCTCTGGCCGGCTATATGGTGGTGATGAATCACGGCGACGTGGCCCGCGCCCTGGTTGGCGCTGCCAGCCCCGCCTTCGGCAACGTCATGCTGCACCGCACGGTGATGGAGGGGGGCGTGGCGAAGATGGTGCACCAGATGCGCATCGAGCTGCCCGCCAA
>JBFFSW010000364.1:0-2022 GCA_041572195.1 Thiohalomonadaceae bacterium
CGCTGCTTCGCCGACTACGGCCTGGTCACCGACGCGTCGGGTCGCTACTCGGCGCTCTGGCGTCCCTACCATCTGATCGGCCTCGAGCTCGGCATCAGCGTGGCGTGGGCCGGGCTGCTGCAACTGCCGGTGCTCATCTTCCTCGGCCTGCCCTTCGCCGTGGCTCTGGCCACCCACAAGGTGGCCAGCGTCGCCCTGGGGGTGGGGGCCACCATCCGCCACCTGCGCTCCAGCACCCTGGAGCGGCGCTTCGTGATCTTCATCCTCGCCAGCGGCCTGCCGGGGGTGGTGCTGGGGGCCAGTCTCATCCTGCGGGTGCCGGGGCGAAGCGCCGAGGTGGCGCTGGGCTGTCTGACCATCGCCCTGGGGGTTTATTCGCTGTTGCAGCGCGATCTGGGGCAGAGTCACCAGCCACGTCATCGCGACCGCCGGGGGATGATCATCGGCGGCGTCGCCCTGTTCGCCATCGGCGCCCTCAACGGCTCGCTCACCTCCGGCACCGGGCTGTTCGTCACCCTCTGGCTGGTGCGCTGGTTCGGCCTCGACTACCAGCGCGCCGTGGCCTATACGCTGATTTTGGTGGGCATGTTCTGGAACGGCACCGGCGCCCTCACCCTCGGCCTGCTCGGCGAGATCCACTGGGCCTGGCTGCCCGCCCTGCTGCTCGGCTCGCTGATCGGCGGCTACCTCGGCGCCCACCTCGCCATCGCCAGGGGGAATCGGGCGATCAAGCGGGTGTTCGAGGTGGTTACGGTGTTGGTGGGGGGGAAGTTGGTGTGGGGGTGATCAGACCCAGTAATTCGGCCACCGTTGCCGGCCCAGCAGGCGGTGGCTGAGCAGGGCGATGCCGAGCATGATGAGGGCGCTGACGAGCACTGGGCTGAGCACATAGCCGAAGCCCAGGGCGTGAACCTTGGGGCCGCCGATCACCGCCAGCAGGGCGGTGGCGCCGCCCGGCGGGTGCAGCACCCGCAGCAACTGCATGGCGGCGATGGCGAGGGAGACGGCCAGCGCGGCGTTGAGCCACACGGGCAGGGGCAGCCACTGCTGGCAGGCCACCCCCACCAGCGCGGCCAGCAGGTGACCGCCGATGAGATTGCGGGGCTGGGCGTAGGGGCTGTCGTGGATGGCGAAGAGCAGCACCGCCGAGGCGCCGAAGGAGCCCAGCAGCATCAACCCGGCCAGCTCTCCCGGTAGTTGCGTCTGGGCCAGCAGGCCGATAGCGGCGATGGCGAGAAAACCGCCCAGCCAGGCGCGCAGGATGGCGCTGGCCGGGGGCCGCGGCGGATTGGCGTGGGCCATTAGATCCCGTACTGCTCCCGATAGGCGTTGACCGCCTCCAGGTGTTCGGTCATGGCGGGGTCGTCCTTGAGGTACTCCATCAGGTCGGCGAGGGTGATGATGCTGGCGACCTTGAGGCCGAAGCTCTCCTCCACCTCCTGGATGGCGGACTTCTCCCCCTTGCCGCGCTCCTGACGGTCCAGGGCGATGACCACACCGGAGGCCTTGGCGCCAGCGGCGTCGATGATATCCATGGACTCGCGGATGGCGGTGCCGGCGGTGATCACATCGTCGATGATCAGCACCTTGCCCGCCAGCGGCGCGCCGACGATGTTGCCGCCCTCGCCGTGGTCCTTGGCCTCCTTGCGGTTGAAGCAGTAGGGGATGTTGCGCTGGTGCTGGTCGAACAGCGCCACGGCGGTGATCGCCGCCAGCGGGATGCCCTTGTAGGCGGGGCCGAAGAGGGTATCGAAGTCGATGCCGGCGTCCTGGATGGCGGCGGCGTAGAAGCGGCTCAGGCGGGTCAGATGCTCGCCGGTGTTGAACAGCCCGGCGTTGAAGAAGTAGGGACTGATGCGGCCGGACTTGAGGGTGAAGCTGCCGAAGCGCAGGACCTCGTTCTGAATGGCAAACACGATAAACTCACGCTTGTAGTCCTGCATGACAAACCCCGCGACTGGCTCAGTGGATGGAAAGAGGCGCTATTGTAGCAGCCGCGAACGGGCTTCGGTAAGCTGGCCC
>JBFFSW010000365.1:0-2009 GCA_041572195.1 Thiohalomonadaceae bacterium
AGCAGTGGCCGGTGTTCAAGCGCTCCACTCCGCGCTTCCTGCCCGCCTTCTGGCGACTGCGCGCCTACGGCCAGATCAGCTGGAGCTACGAGCTGTGGATGCGCAACAAGGAGTACAAGGGCATCGGCACCGTGATCCTGCTGCTGCTGGCCCTGGCCTGGTACTCGGGCGCACTGGGGTTCTAAGCCATGGGCAAGGTCTACGACTGCTTCTCATTTTTCAACGAACTGGACCTGCTGGAGATCCGCCTCAACGAGCTGGACCCGGTGGTCGATTATTTCGTGCTGGTGGAGGCCACCCGCACCCACCAGAAGCAGCCCAAGCCGCTCTACTTCGCCGACAACCGCGAACGCTTCAAACGGTTCGAGGATAAGATCATCCACGTCGTCGTCGATCGCTACCCCAACTTCTTCAGCCGGTTTCGTATCCCCACGCCGATGGACTACGACAACCACCAGAAGAACCAGATCATTCAGGGGTTAAAGAACGCCCAGCCGGACGATGTGATCATCTATTCCGACCTGGACGAGATCCCCGCCCCGGAGAAGCTCAGGGAGTACGCGCAAAGACCCGGCATCAAGGTGTTCGAGCAGCGCTTCTACAGCTACTTCGCCAACCTGGCGTTGGTAGAGGCCGCCGACGCCCCGGAGCTGCCACTCAAGGATGGGCAGGTGCGCTGGCGTGGCTCGGTGATGGGCTTCTATCGCGACTTCAACGACACCAAGGCCTTCCGCAAGATGCGCGACCTGAACGAGCCCGAGGTGACGGTGATCGAGGAGGGGGGCTGGCACTTCACCTATCTGGGCGGGCTGGAGAGCGTCATCTACAAGCTCCACTCATTCTGCCATGCCAAGGAGAAGAAGTACGGCGTCCACAAACTGGCCAACCGAGAGGAGCTGGAGCAGATGCTACGCGAGGGCCGCGACCTGCTCGGGCGTGACCTGCGCTACCGCTTCATGCCGGTGGACGAGACCCTGCCGCGCTATCTGCGCGAAAACCACGAACGTTATTCGGAGCTGTTCCGCGAACCGGCGTAGGCCAGAAAGGCGTCGATATCCCCGGCCATCAGCAGGCCGACGCAACCGCGCAGCTCCTCCTCCGGCCACGCCCACCAGGCCGCCCGCAACAAGCCCTCGACCTGCTCATCACTGAAGCGCTTGCGCACCTCCTGCGCCGGATTACCGGCGACGATGGTGTAGGGCGGCACGTCACGACTCACCACCGCGTGCGCGCCGACCACCGCGCCATCGCCTATCGTCACCCCGGAGAGGATGGTGGCGCCGTAGCCCAACCAGACATCGTTGCCGATGATCACATCACCGCGGCTATGCGGATGACCCGCAATATCCGCCGCCTCCTCCCAGAACTGGTTGAAGGGGTAGGTGGAGACCCAGTCGGTGCGGTGTTCACCGCCGAGGAAGATCTTCACCTCATCGGCGATGGAGCAGTAGGCCCCCACCTGCAGTGACGCCCCCTCGCCCCACTCGAAGATGCGTGGACAACCGTAGCTGTTGGCACCGACGCGATAACGCGCATCGCGGCTGCTGATGCACTCCTCGATGCGCTTCAACCCCTTGTCGGAACTCTTTTTTCCCCTGCGGCCGAACATCCCGGCGTCCCCCGTTTTTCTGTTATAGTAACCCGGTTTTCACCCGTCACCGACCGCCCTTATGTCCGCAGCCGCCATCAGTGTCATCCTGCCCAATTATAACGGCCGCGCGCTGCTGGAAAAAAACCTCCCCTCGCTGTTCGCCGCCCTCGAAGAGATCGAACATGAGGTGATTGTGGTCGATGACGCCTCCAGCGATGACGGTGTCGCCTTTCTGAAAGAGCGCTACCCACAGGTTCAGGTCGTTGTGAATGAACACAACCTCGGCTTCTCCGCCACCTGCAATCGTGGCGTGGAGGCGGCGAGCCTGCCGCTGCTGTGCATCGTCAACACCGATGTCACCTTCGATCCGGGGTACTTCCACAAGGCCCTGCCCCACTTCGATGAGCCGAAGCTGTTC
>JBFFSW010000366.1:0-2006 GCA_041572195.1 Thiohalomonadaceae bacterium
CACCTGGATGCGACCCTGGTGCTGTCCCGTCAGATCGCCGAGCTGGGTATCTACCCGGCCGTGGATCCGCTGGACTCCACCTCCCGTATCCTCGACCCGCAGGTGATCGGCAACGAGCACTACGAGGTTGCCCGTGAGGTTCAGGGTACCCTGCAGCGCTACAAGGAGCTGAAGGACATCATCGCCATCCTGGGTATGGACGAGCTCTCCGAGGACGACAAGCTGACCGTGGCCCGCGCCCGTAAGCTGCAGCGCTTCCTCTCCCAGCCGTTCTTCGTCGCCGAGGTGTTCACCGGCGCCCCCGGTAAGTACGTCTCCCTCAAGGAGACCATTGCCGGCTTCAAGGGCATCGTCAACGGCGAGTACGACCACCTCCACGAGCAGGCCTTCTACATGGTTGGCCCGATCGAGGAAGCCGTCGAGAAGGCGAAGTCCCTGTAATTGAACCCAACACGGGGATAAGCTAATGGCTATGACAATGCATGTGAACGTCGTCAGCGCCGAGGGTGAGATTTATTCGGGCACCTGCGAGCAGGTGCACGCGCCCGCCATTCAGGGTGAGGTGGGTATCTTCCCCCGCCACACCCAGATGCTGAGCCCGATGAAACCGGGTGAGGTCCGTGTGGTGACCGCCGATGGCGAAGAGTCCTTCTTCGTCTCCGGCGGTATCCTCGAGGTGCAGCCGCACGTCGTCACCATCCTGGCCGACACCGCGGTTCGCGCCCATGACCTCGACGAGGCCAAGGCGATCGAGGCCAAGCAGCGCGCCGAGCAGGCAATGAAGGACAAGCAGACTGACATCGACTACGCCAAGGCCGAGGCCGAACTGGCGGAGGCGGTAGCTCAGCTGCAGGCCATTCAGCGTCTGCGCAAGCGTGCCGGTGGGTCTCGCTGACGCACACACCGCAAGGTGACGTAAAAAGGGCAGTGTTGATACACTGCCCTTTTTCTTTGTCTGGAAGTTAGGAATTAGGGAAGCCAGCATGAGCCGACCCCTGGAAGTGATCATTCTCGCCGCCGGTAAGGGCACGCGCATGCGTTCCACCCTGCCCAAGGTGCTGCACCCGATTGCCGCGCGGCCGATGCTCGCGCACGTCATCGACACCGCCCGCGAACTGGGCGCCACGCGCATCCACGTGGTCTACGGCCACGGCGGTGAGCTGGTGCGCGAGGCCATCGACGCCGGGGATATCCACTGGGTCGAACAGGCGGAGCAGCTGGGCACCGGGCATGCGGTGGACCAGGCGATGCCCGGCGTCAGTGATGACTCACTGGCGCTGGTGCTCTACGGCGACGTGCCTCTGATCGGCGCCGAGACCCTGCGTCCGCTGATCAATCACAGCGGCGAGGGGATCGCCCTGCTCTCGGTGCGCCTCGAAGACCCCACCGGCTACGGCCGTATCGTCCGCGACGCCGAGGGGCGGGTGGAGCGCATCGTCGAGCAGAAGGACGCCTCCAGCGACGAGTTGGCCATCGACGAGGGCAACACCGGCATCCTCGCCGCCCCCGCCGCGTCGCTGCGCCGCTGGCTCGCCGCCCTGGACAACGACAACGCCCAGGGCGAGTACTACCTCACCGACGTCATCGCCCTCTGTCGCGGCGAGGGCGGGGCGGTCGAGGGGCTGGTGTGCGCCGACGAGGAGGAGGTCTCCGGGGTCAACGACCGTCTGCAGCTGGCGCGCCTGGAGCGGGCCTACCAGCGGCGCGCCGCCGAACGGCTGATGCGCGAGGGGGTGACCCTGGCGGACCCGGCCCGTTTCGACCTGCGCGGCGAGCTCATCTGCGGCAGCGACTGCTCCATCGATATCGGCGTGATCATCGAGGGGCGTGTGGAGTTGGGCGACAAGGTCCACATCGGCGCCCACAGCGTGTTGCGCAACGTCACCCTGGGTGATGGCTGCACGGTGCAGCCGATGACCCTGCTCGAGGGGGTGGAGGCGGGCGAGCGTTGCAACTTCGGCCCCTACGCCCGGGTGCGCCCCGGCAGCCGCTTCGATGGCGAGACC
>JBFFSW010000367.1:0-2000 GCA_041572195.1 Thiohalomonadaceae bacterium
CTACAACCTCAAGCTGCTCGGTGGCGAGCCGTTGCCGATGGCCACCGTCGGTCGTGACTTCGACCCCTACGGCGAGTGGATGGAGCAGTGCGGCATCGACAGCCGCCACGTGCGCGTGCTGGACAACACCTACACCGCGCAGGCCTTTATCACCACCGACCAGAGCGACAACCAGATCACCGCCTTCCACCCAGGTGCCATGGGACTCTCCCACGAGAATCAGGTGACCGACGCCGACGGCGTCAGCATCGGTATCGTCGCCCCCGACGGCCGTGACGGCATGATCGAGCACGCCCAGCAGTTCGCCGACAACAATATCCCCTTCATCTTCGACCCCGGCCAGGGGCTGCCGATGTTCGATGGCGAGGAGCTGATGCGCTTCGTCGAGCAGGCCACCTGGGTGGCGGTCAACGACTACGAGGCGCAGTTGCTCAGCGAGCGCACTGGCAAGAGTCCGCACGAGCTGGCCGAGCACGTCGAGGCGCTGATCGTCACCAAGGGGGGCGAGGGCTCGCACATCTACACCAAGGGTCACCGCCTTGAGATCCCCACCGTCGAGGCCTCCGCTCTCAGCGACCCCACCGGCTGCGGCGACGCCTATCGCGCCGGTCTGCTCTACGGCCTGATGAACGACATGGACTGGGAGACCACCGGGCGCATCGCCTCGCTGATGGGCTCGATCAAGATCGCCCACCACGGCACCCAGAACCACCGCTTCAGCATGGATGAGTTCAAGGCCCGCTTCCACGCCGCCTTCGGTTATCACCTGTAGGCGGGGCGCCACCTCATGGGTAAGTCGCTAAGGATAGCGTTGCTGTTGTTGCTGCTCTTCTTCGTCGCCGCCGACCAGTGGCTGCGGCATGAGCGCAGCGTCGATTGGGACATCCCCACCTGGGTGGCCCTCTACCCGGTCAACGGCGATGGCAGCGAGGCGAGCCGCCGCTACATCGCCGCCCTGCGCGAGGCCCACTTCGAGCCGCTGCAGCGCTTCTTCGAGCGCGAGGCGGCGCGCCACGGGCTGGCGCTCTCCACCCCCTTCATCTTCAAGCTGGCCGACGAGGTAAGCACGCGCCCGCCGCAGCCGCCGCGTAACGGCTCGATGCTGGATGTGATGCTCTGGAGCCTGAAGATGCGCTGGTGGAGCTGGCGCAACGAGAACTATGACGGCCCCACCAGCATGAGCCTGTTCCTCGTCTACCACGAGGGTGAGGAGGGCGTGCCGCTGGAGCACTCGGTGGGGCTGCAGAAGGGCCACACCGGCATCGTCAACGCCTTTGCAGACCCGCGTGACCGCGGTTCCAATCAGGTGGTGATCGCCCACGAGCTGCTGCACCTGGTCGGCGCCTCCGACAAGTACGACATGGGCGATAACCTGCCGCAACACCCCCACGGCTACGCCGAGCCGGAGCGGCGCCCGCTCTATCCGCAGCGCTTCGCCGAGCTGATGGGCGGGCGTATCCCCATCAGCCCCGAGCGCGCCGAGATCCCGCCGCGCCTGGCCAAGGTGGTGATCGGCGAGAGTACCGCCCGCGAGATTCAGTGGCGGAGCGGTGGTTAGCCGCGGCTGACAGCGGCGACGCTTTTGCCCATAATTCGGGCTTCCCCCACTCTTGGAGTTTCGCCCCATGGATTACGCCCCCCTGCGCCTGAAGAAGAACGAGGAGCGCCGCCTGCGTCAGGGGCACCTGTGGGTCTATAGCAACGAGGTGGATAGCCAGGCCACCCCGCTCAGCGGCTTCGAGGCGGGCCAGCCGGTGCGCATCGAGGCGCACAACGGCAAGGCGGTTGGCGTCGGTTACGTCAATCCCCACTCCCTTATCTGCGCTCGCCTGCTCAGCCGTGAAGGCGACATGGCACTGGATCGCTCGCTGCTCATCCACCGCCTCAAGGTGGCCCTATCCCTGCGCGAGCGGCTCTTCGAGCATCCCTACTACCGCCTGGTACACGGCGAGGGGGATGCCCTGCCGGGGCTGGTGGTGGACCGCTACGGCGACGTGGTC
>JBFFSW010000368.1:0-1994 GCA_041572195.1 Thiohalomonadaceae bacterium
GGATCTTCTTCGTGGTGGAGGCCGATGAGTACGACACCGCCTTCTTCGACAAGCGCTCCAAGTTCGTCCACTACCGCCCACGCACCCTGGTGCTCAACAACCTCGAATTCGACCACGCCGACATCTTCGATGACCTCGACGCCATCAAGCGCCAGTTCCACCACCTGGTGCGCACCGTCCCCGGCAACGGCCTCATCGTCAATAACGGCAACGATGAAAACATCGACGCGGTGCTGGCCCAGGGGTGCTGGACGCACTCGAGTCCTTCGGTGCCGGGAACTGGAGCGCGGAGCTGATCGAGGCCGACGGCAGCCGCTTCAAGGTGCTGCTGGATAATGAGCTCGTCGGCGAGGTCAACTGGTCCGCCCTCGGCCGCCACAACGTCGATAACGCCCTGGCGGTGATTGCCGCCGCCCGCCATGTCGGCGTGCCGGTGGAGTATGCGATTAATGGCCTGAACAGCTTCCCCGGCGTCAAACGGCGCATGGAGCTGCGCGGCGAGGTCAACGGCGTGCGCGTCTACGACGACTTCGCCCACCACCCCACCGCCATCGCCACTACCCTCGACGGCCTGCGAAAAAGCGTCGGCGAGGCCCGCATCATCGCCGTGCTCGAACCCCGCTCCAACACCATGAAGATGGGCGTGCATAAAGAGACCCTGCTGCCCTCACTCGCCGCCGCCGATATCGCCCACATCTTTATGCCCGACAACCTGGAGTGGGCGCTGGAAAACCGCGCGGAAAATATCGCCATCCACCACGACTTCGAGGCCATGCTAAAGATGGTGATCAACGAGGCGCGTGAGGGGGATCATATTCTGGTCATGAGCAATGGTGGGTTTAACGGGATTCATGGGAAGTTGCTGGAGGGGCTGGGTTAGGCGAATTTCCCCTCCCCACCCCAACCCGCTATCCTTTGCCCATGACGACCAACAACGCCATCTCCCTTGCCATTACCGGTGCCTCGGGGGCGCCCTATGCGCTGCGCCTGCTGGAGTCGCTGCTGCGCGCGGGGGAGTCGGTCTATCTGATGGTCTCGCCGGCGGCGCGGGTGGTGATCAAACAGGAGTGCGACATCGAGCTGCCGGAGTCGGCGGATGAGGTGGCGGCCTTCTTCTCCGAGCTATTCGCCACCGAGCCGTCGCTGCTGCGCTGTTTTTCCGAGCAGGACTGGTTCTCGCCGGTGGCCAGCGGCTCCAACGCGCCGCGGGCGATGGTGGTCTGCCCCTGTTCTGGCGGTTCGCTCTCGGCCATCGCCACTGGGGCCAGCAACAATCTCATCGAGCGGGCGGCGGATGTGATGATCAAGGAGCGGCGGCCGCTGATCCTGGTGCCGCGCGAGATGCCGCTCTCGCCCATCCACCTGGAGCACATGCACAAGCTCTCGCTGATGGGGGTGAGCATCATGCCCGCCGCGCCGGGCTTCTATCAGCGTCCGCAAAGCGTGGATGAGATGGTGGATTTCGTCGTCGCCCGCATCCTCGACCACCTGGGCCTGGAGCACCCGCTCGGGCCTCGCTGGGGGGCGTGAACATGGCCGGGGAGCGTCTGCGCCTGCCGCTCTTCCCGCTGCACTCGGTGCTCTTCCCCGGCGGTCCGCTGGCGCTGCGCATCTTCGAACCCCGTTACCTGGACATGATCAGCCGCTGCCTGCGCTAGGATTGCGGCTTCGGCGTGGTGTTGATCCGTGATGGCGGCGAGGTGGGCGAGGTGGCCATCCCCCACTCGGTGGGCACCCTGGGAAGGATCAGCTATTTCCACGAGCGTCGCGACGGCCTGCTGGGGATCACCGTCACCGGCGAGCGGCGCTTTCGCATCATCGCGAGTGAGGCGGGCCCGGACAAGCTGCTCTACGGTGAGGTGGAGCTGTTGGACGAGGATGAGCCGCTGCCGGTGGAGGAGCGCCACCGGCCGATGGTGCAGCTGCTGGAGCAGATCCTGGAGCAGCTGGACCACCCCTACCGCACCCTGGAGCGGCGCTATGACGATGCCGCC
>JBFFSW010000369.1:0-1986 GCA_041572195.1 Thiohalomonadaceae bacterium
CCCCTTCGGCGTTCGCCTGGAGTTGGTGGACGACCAGACCCTCTCCACCCGCAACGCCATCGGCGTGATGGAGACCAACGCCCTGCTCGGCCTGCTGCTGGTGCTGCTGGTCACCTGGGCCTTCCTCGGCTCGCGCATCGCCGTCTTCACCACCATCGGCATCCCCTTCACCCTGGCCGGCACCTTCCTGCTGCTCTACGGCATGGGCCACAGCATCAACAACTCGGTGCTGCTGGGCGTGGTGATCAGCCTCGGCATGCTGGTGGACGACGCGGTGGTGGTGGTGGAGGGGATCTACTACCGCATCCGCCACGGCATGGACGCGGCGCGCGCGGCGGTGGAGTCGCTGCGCGAGGTGTTCGCGCCGGTGACCGCCTCGGTGCTCACCACCATGGCCGCCTTCATGCCGCTGATGCTGATGCCCGGCATCCTCGGCAAGTTCATGATGGTGATCCCGCTGGTGGTCACCCTGGCGCTGGCCATCTCCCTGCTGGAGGCCTACTGGATGCTGCCCTCGCACGTCATCGGCGCGCGGGTCAACTTCAACAAACCCTCGCGCATCCATAAACACCGCGAGCGCTTCACCCACTGGCTGCAGCTGAAGTACTCGCAGCTGCTGCTCAGGGCGATGCGCTACCCGCTGCGCGGAGTGGCGGTGGTGGTGTTGCTGCTGGTGGTGGCCCTGGGTGGGCTCACCGCCGGGCGGATTAACGTCAACTTCTTCGCCATGGAGTCCTTCCGTCTCTTCTACGTCAACCTGGAGCTGCCGCCGGGCACGCCGCTGGAGCTGAGCCTGGCCAAGGCGCGAGAGGCGGAGCTGCGCCTGCGCGATGGGCTGCGCGGGGAGGAGGTGCGCTCGGTGGTCAGCTACTCGGGGATGATGTTCACCGAGACCGAACCGCTGATGGGCGACCACTACGCGCAGATCATGGTCAGCCTGAACCCCGTGGAGGAGGGGATGCGCTCCACCCACGAGGTGGTGGAGGCGGTGCGTCCGCTGCTGGCCGACCTTACCGGGGTCTCCGAACTCTACTTCTTCGAGGTGAAGGATGGCCCGCCCACCGAGAAGCCGATCAAGGTGAAGGTGCGCGGCGATGACTTCGAGCAGATCAGCGCCGCGGTGGAGGCGCTCAAGGCCATCCTCGCCGAAATCGAAGGGGTCAACGACGTCAGCGACAACGACAGCCCCGGCGGCATGGAGCTGGTGCTGCGCATCGACCACGACGCGGTGCGTCGCGCCGGGCTCAACCCGGCGGTGCTGGGGCGCAGCCTGCGCCTGCTCGGCGATGGCGAGGTGGTCTCCAGCGTGCAGCTGCGCGGCGAGAAGGTGGAGGTGCGGGTGCAGTCCGGGCGCGAACCGATGGCCGAGCTCGACGACCTGCTGCGCCTCACCCTGCCGCTGCCCTCCGGCGGCGAGATCGCCCTCGGCGCCTTGCTGGACCACTCGGTGCAGTACGGCCGCTCCAACATCCGCCACCACAACCTGCGCCGCGCCATCACCGTGGAGGCCGACCTGGACAAGGCGGTGATCGACACCGTCAGCGCCAACGCCCGCATGGTGGAGGCGTGGGCGCTCATCGCCGCCGAGCATCCCGGCATCGACCTGGACTTCTCCGGCGAGCTGGATGATATCGAGGAGAGCCTGGACGCCATCTTCATGCTCTTCCTCTTCGGCCTGGGGGTGATCTACGTCATTCTCGGCACCCAGTTCGAGAGCTACTTCCAGCCGCTGCTGATCATCTTCACCATCCCCATGGCGCTGACCGGCGTGCTCTTCGGCCTGTGGATCACCGACAACCCGCTGAGCCTCTACACCCTCTACGGGGTGGTGGCACTGGGCGGCATCGCGGTCAACGCCGCCATCGTCCTCATCTCCGCCGCCAACCAGCGGCTGAGGAGCGGGATGAGCGTCACCCACGCCACCGTCTATGCGGCGAGGCGCCGGGTGGTGCCGATCCTCATCACCTCGCTCACCACCATCGCCGG
>JBFFSW010000370.1:0-1985 GCA_041572195.1 Thiohalomonadaceae bacterium
CCACGCCGAGGCTGACCACCACGGCTAGAACCACCAGCAGGTCGGGTTTGCGTTTCTTCATTGTTCTCCCCCAAATCGCTTCGGCCTCTATGGGCGAAGTCATTGTTTTTCCTTGCAATCGCAAGGTATACCCTAACACTAATGGGGAGATCAACCGTGACGCCCGTCACAAAACGGTGTTGCTAGCGCAGGAATAGCCGATAGGCGGGATTCTCCGCCTCCTCCCACCAGGGGTAGCCAAGCTGTTCCAGGAACTGCTCGAAGGCCTGCAGGTCGGCCTCCGGCACCTGAATGCCGCAAAGTACCCGGCCATAGGCGGCGCCGTGGTTGCGGTAGTGGAAGAGGCTGATGTTCCAGCGCCCGCTGAGACGGCTGAGAAAACGCAGCAGGGCGCCGGGGCGCTCGGGGAACTCGAAGCGCAACAACCGCTCGTCGGCCACCTCGGCGCGACCGCCGACCATGTAGCGCAGGTGCAGCTTGGCCATCTCGTTGTCGCTCAGGTCCAGCAGCGGATACTCATTGGCATGCAGCCCGGCGAGCAGCGTCTCCTTCTCCTCGCGGCCGCCGCCCAGCTGCACGCCGACGAAGATGTGCGCGTCGCGCTCGTCGGCGTAGCGGTAGTTGAACTCGGTGATGTTGCGGCTGCCGAGCATCTCGCAGAATTGTAGGAAACTGCCGGGGCGCTCGGGGATGGTGACCGCCAGCACCGCCTCGCGACACTCGCCCAACTCGGCCCGTTCGGCGACGTGGCGCAGGCGGTCGAAGTTCATGTTGGCGCCGGAGTCGATGCAGGCCAGCTCGGCCCCCTTCAGTCCCTCGCGCTCGATGTACTTCTTCATCCCCGCCACGCCCAGGGCCCCGGCCGGCTCGGCGATGGAGCGGGTATCCTCGAAGATGTCCTTGATGGCGGCGCAGATCTCATCAGTGGAGACCAGCAGCACCTCATCGATGTACTTGCGCATACGGAAGGGTTCGGCGCCGACCCGACGCACGGCCACGCCATCGGCGAAGATCCCCACCTGCGGCAGCTCCACCCGCTCACCGGCGCGGATAGCCTCGTACATGCAGGGGGCGTCCTCGGGCTCGACGCCGATCACCCGCACCTGCGGCATCAGCGCCTTGATGTAGGCGGCCACCCCGGCGATGAGGCCGCCGCCACCCACCGGCACGAACACCGCGTCGAGACCGCCCGGGTGCTGGCGCAGCAGCTCCATGGCGACGGTACCCTGCCCGGCGATCACCGCCGGGTCGTCGTAGGGGTGGACGAAGGTAAGGCCACGCTCCTCGGCCAGCTCCCTGGCGTGGGCGGCGGCATCGTCGTAGCTGTTGCCCGCCAGCTCCACCTGAGCGCCGCGGGCGGCCACCGCCCTGACCTTGATCTCGGGGGTGGTCTTGGGCATGACGATCAACGCATCGATACCGAGTTTGGCGGCGGAGAGGGCCACCCCCTGGGCATGGTTGCCCGCCGAGGCGGCGATGACGCCGCGCGCACGCTCAGCCTCGCTCAGTTGCACCATCTTGTTGTAGGCACCACGCAGCTTGAAGGAGAAGACCGGTTGCAGGTCCTCGCGCTTGAGCCAGATGGCGTTGCCCAAGCGCGCGGAGAGCGCCGGGGCCCGTTCCAGCGGTGTCTCCACCGCCACGTCGTAGACCGGCGCGGTCAGGATCGCCTTGAGGTAGTCGTCTTTCATGGCGCATAACATAACAGCTACGGCGGCTTCTATATAGTGGGCTTACTGCCGTATAATCAGGCACTTTCGCCCCGTGTGGGGCCGGTTTGGCGGTTTTCAGGAGACGACGAAATGAGCATGACCCAGGACGAAATGAAGCAGGCGGTGGCGCGCGCCGCGCTGGAGCACGTGGTGCCGGGCACCATCATCGGCATCGGCACCGGCTCTACCGCCAACTTCTTCATCGACGCGCTGGCGGAGATGAAGGACCAGATCAAGGGTACCGTCGCCTCCTCCGAAGCCAGCGCCGAGCGC
>JBFFSW010000371.1:0-1977 GCA_041572195.1 Thiohalomonadaceae bacterium
CCTAAGCCGCTGGATGACGAGGTGGGTGAGGAGAAGTCGAAGATGGTCGCCCTCATCGACGAGCAGACCTGCATCGGCTGCACCCTCTGCATCCAGGCCTGCCCGGTGGACGCCATCCTCGGCGCCGCCAAGCACATGCACACCGTAATCGAATCGGAGTGCACCGGCTGCGAGCTCTGCCTGCCCCCCTGCCCGGTGGACTGCATCAGCATGGAACCGGCGCACACCGGCGCCCAGGGGTGGAAGTGGCCCTACCCGATCGTGGCGGAGGGCAAGGCATGAGTCGTCAACTCCACGGCTTCCCCGGCGGCCTCAAGCTCGCCGGTCACAAGGCCGACTCCACCCAACGGCCGCTGGAGGCGATCGCCTCCCCGGCCCAGGTGATCCTGCCGCTGCAACAGCACATCGGCTCCCCGGCCAAACCACTGGTGGCGGTGGGCGATGCGGTGCTCAAGGGGCAGAAGCTGGCCGAGGCGGACGGCGCGGTGAGCGCCCCCATCCACGCCTCCCTCTCCGGCACCGTCGTCGCCATTGAGGAGCGGGCGGTGCCCAGCCATTCGGGGCTCGCCGCCCTCTGCATCGTCATCGACTCCGATGGTCGGAATGAGTGGTGCGAGCTGAGCCCGAACGAGCGGCCGCTGGAGCTGGAACCGGACGCGCTGCGCGCCATTATCCGCGAGGCGGGCATCGTCGGCCTCGGCGGCGCCGGTTTCCCCAGCTTCATCAAGCTCAACCCCGGCGCACGCACCGCGGTCGATACCCTGATCCTCAACGGCGCCGAGTGCGAGCCCTACATCAGCTGCGACGACACCCTGATGCGCCACGACCCCGAGGCGGTGATCGAGGGGGCGCGGATCATGCGCCGCGCCCTCAACGCCCGCGAGACGCTGATCGGCATCGAGGACAACAAGCCCGAGGCCTACGCCGCCCTCAAGAGCGCACTGGCGGGTGAGAACGATATCGAACTGGTGCAGGTGCCCACTCGCTACCCGGCCGGTGGCGAGAAGCAGCTGATCAAGGTGCTCACCGGCCTGGAGGTCCCCTCCGGCGGCCTGCCGCTGGATGTGGGCGTGGTCTGTCACAACGTCGCCACCGCCGCCGCCGTGCAGCGCGCGGTGATCCACGGCGAGCCGCTGATCGAGCGCATCGTCACCGTCAGCGGCCCCGACATCGCCCGGCCCGGCAACTACATCGCCCCCATCGGCACTCCGCTGGGGGCGCTGCTGGAGGCCGCCGGTGGCCGCAAGTCCGGCCGCGGCCCGCTGCTGATGGGCGGGCCGATGATGGGCATCCCGCTGGCCGAGCCGGAGGCCATGCCGCTGGTGAAGACCGGCAACTGCCTGCTGGCGTTGGAGGAGCAGCCCGTCGTCGACAGCCGCGCCTGCATCCGCTGCGGCGAGTGCGCCCGCGTCTGCCCGGCCCAGCTGCTGCCGCAGCAGCTCTACTGGCACGCCCGCGCCAAGGAGTTCGACAAGGTTCAGGACTACCACCTCTTCGACTGCATCGAGTGCGGTTGCTGTGACTACGTCTGCCCCTCGCAGCTGCCGCTGGTGCACTTCTACCGCTTCGCCAAGAGCGCGATCTGGGCCCAGGAGCGCGAGAAGAAGGCCGCCGAGCACGCCCGCATGCGCCACGAGGCGCGCATCGAGCGCCAGGAGCGGGAGAAGGCCGAGCGCGCCGCCAAGCTGGCGCAGAAGAAGGCGGCGTTGAAGAAGAGCGAGGAGAAGAAGGCCGCCGAGCTGGCCAAGGCCAAGGAGGCGGGCCAGGCGCTGGAGAAGCCCCCGGCCGATGACGACGCCAAGAAGGCGGCGATCCAGGCGGCGATGGAGCGGGCCAAGGCCAAGCGCGAGGCGGCCCAGCCGAAGAACACCGACAACCTCACCGAGGCGCAGCAGAAGCAGATCGACGAGGCCGACGCCCGCCGTGAGGCCAAGGAGTAATCATGTACGCCGCCCGCCCCTCCTCCCCCTACCAGCA
>JBFFSW010000372.1:0-1968 GCA_041572195.1 Thiohalomonadaceae bacterium
CCTACATCACCCACCCGGTGCTCTCCGGCCCGGCGGTGAAGAACATCGAGAATTCCGAGCTCGACGAGCTGGTGGTCACCGACACCATCCCGCTGAGCGAGGCGGCGCAGGGCTGCGATCGCATTCGCCAGCTCTCCATCGCCGAGATGTTGGCCGAGACCATGCGCCGCATCAACTTCGAGGAGTCGGTCAGCTCTCTCTATATGGACTGAATTCGAGCCTTTCGGCTCATCAATGCCACCGCCCTGGTCGCGGGCCGGTGGCGCACCCCGCCCATGGTGGGTGGGATGTCATAACCTGGAGTAACGAAAATGGATAATCTCTTCGAGATTAGTGTTGAAGCCCGTAGCGATGAGGGGAAAGGTGCGAGCCGCCGCCTGCGTCGCGAGGGTATGGTGCCCGGCGTCATTTACGGCGGCGGCAAGGACCCGGTCTCCATCAGCTTTGACCATGACGAGATGGTTCACCGCCTGGAGAACGAGGCCTTCTATTCCCACATCCTCACCGTGAATGTGGGCGGTTCCGTCGAGAAGGCCGTGCTCAAGGACCTGCAGCGCCACCCCTCCAAGCCGGTTCTGCTGCACGCCGACTTCCTGCGTGTCTCCGACACCGAGAAGCTGAAGATGAACGTGCCGCTGCACTTCATCAACGAAGATCAGGCCCCGGGCGTGAAGCTGGGCGGCGTGGTCACCCACAACCGCACCGAGGTCGAGGTGGTGTGTCTGGCCAAGGACCTGCCCGAGTACCTGGAGGTTGACCTGGCCGGTGCCGAGATCGAGGCCATCCTGCACCTCACCGACATCAAGCTGCCCGAGGGCGTGGAGCTGGTTGAGCTGACCCACGGCTCCGACCACAACCTGCCGGTGGCCGCCATCCACAAGACCCGCGCCTCCATCGAGGCCTCCGCGGGTGAGGGTGAAGCCGAGGGCGAGGGCGAATAAGCCCTCCCAGCCTCGCGGCTGAAAACCGGCGTTGATGTCGTCGATCTCGCTCATCGTGGGGCTGGGTAATCCCGGTCCCGAATACGAGCAGACGCGGCACAACGCCGGTTTCTTTTTTATCGACGCCCTGGCCGCGCGCCAGGGCGTCAGCCTGCGCCGTGAGAGCAAGTTCCACGGCGAGGCGGCCAGGGTGCTGATCGACGGACATCAGGTGTGGCTGCTCAAGCCCGATACCTTCATGAACCGTAGCGGCCAGTCCCTGGCGGCGTTGGCCAACTTCTACAAGATCCCCATCGAGTCGGTGCTGGTAGTGCACGATGAGCTCGACCTGGAGCCCGGTGTCGTGCGCCTGAAGAAGGGCGGCGGCCACGGCGGCCACAACGGCCTGCGTGACATCATCGCCCGCACCGGCAGCAAGGAGTTCTGGCGCCTGCGCCTGGGGATCGGCCATCCCGGCCACAGCAGCAAGGTGACCGGCTTCGTCCTCGGCAAGCCGAGCACGGACGAACGTATCGAACTGGACAGGGCCATCGATCGGGTCCTGGATGAACTGCCGGCCATCCTCGGCGGCGAACAGCAGAAGGCGATGAACCGCCTCCACTCGGCATAACCACACGGTAAACAGTCATGGGATTCAAATGCGGCATCGTCGGCCTGCCCAACGTCGGCAAGTCCACCCTCTTCAACGCCCTGACCAAGGCGGGCATCCAGGCGGAGAACTACCCCTTCTGCACCATTGAGCCCAACGTCGGCGTGGTGCCCATGCCTGACCCGCGCCTCGACGCCCTGGCGGCCATCGTCAAGCCCGAGCGCATTCTGCCCACCACCATGGAGTTCGTCGATATCGCCGGCCTGGTGGCCGGTGCCTCCAAGGGCGAGGGGCTGGGCAACAAGTTCCTCGCCAACATCCGCGAGACCGACGCCATCGCCCAGGTGGTGCGCTGCTTCGAGGACGAGAACGTGGTTCACGTCGCCGGTAAGGTGCACCCGCTGGACGACATCGAGGTGATCAACACCGAGCTGATGC
>JBFFSW010000373.1:0-1967 GCA_041572195.1 Thiohalomonadaceae bacterium
GCTGAGGGATAGTCCCTTGGCCAACAGCAGGGCGGCGGCCAGGTGCAGCGGCGCGGGCAGGGTGGGGGCCTTGAGCAGGATGCCGTCGCCATCCAGCGCATCCACCCGCAGGGTCAGGGGCATGCGCAAAAAGGCTTCACCCTCATCGACACCCGCCTCCCGCAGCAGGCGCAGGGTCTCGTGATAGGCGCCGATCAGCAGGTGCTGGCCGTTGTCCACCTCAATGCCGTTGAAGGGGGCGTTACGGGCGCGACCACCCAGTTGCGGTGCGGACTCCAGCAGGCGCACCCGCTCCCCGGCGCGGGCCAGCTCGAAGGCGGCGGCCAGCCCCGACCAGCCGCCGCCGATCACCACCACTTCGTCGCTCATCCGCGTTCGAAGGCCTTGCGGCGGCGACGCTCGCGGCGCACGCTGCTCCAGGCCAGCCACAGCTTGTGCGGCAGGGAGAGGGCCACCCGTTCGCGCAGCACCGGGTAGCCGCGCTGGACGATGCGCTCCAGCAACGCGTGGTAGATGTCGGCCATCACCACGCCGCTGAGCTGGTGGTAGCGATCCGCCTCCGGCAGCAGCTCGAAGGCGCGCTGGTAGTGCCGTTCGGCGCGCTCGGCCTGGAAGGCGAGCAGGGCGCGTATGGCCTCATCGGGCTCGCCGTCGATCACCGCCTGAAGCGCCGCCTCATCGACGCCGAAGCGTTGCAGTTCATCCAGCGGCAGATAGAGGCGTCCGCGCAGCAGGTCCTCGCGGATGTCACGCAGGATGTTGGTCAACTGCAGGGCCAGTCCCAGCTCCTCGGCGTACTCCAGGGTGCGCGGATTCTCATAGCCGAAGATGGCGGCGGCGAGCAGGCCGACCACCCCGGCGGCGCGGTGGCAGTAGAGGCGCAGTTCGTCGAAGGTTTGATAGCGGCGCCCCGGCTCCAGGTCCATGGCCATGCCATCGATGATGGCCTGAAAGTGGGCCTCGTCGAGACGGAATTCGCCCACCCAGGGCTTGAGCGCACGGCCCACTGGGTGTTGCGGCACGCCGTGGAAGATCGCCGCTACCTCGGCGCGCCACCACTCAAGCTTGGCCGCGGCGACACTGATGTCGCGACACTCGTCGACCACGTCGTCCACCTCACGACAGAAGGCGTAGAGGGCGACGATGGCGCGGCGGCGATGGGGTTCCAGGAAGCGGAAGCTGTGGTAGAAACTGGAACCGCTGGCGGCGGCGCGCTGTTGACAATACTCTTCAGGGGTCATTAAGTATCCTGGAGTGAAATGTGCGCTACAGGGGCGGTAATGGATGGGGTATTATACGCTGCTTTAGGCACATGGGTTCCATGAGGAGAAGGAATGAGCAAGAGCAGTGACGTAGTCTGGCACCACGCAACCGTTACCCGCGAGCGACGCGAGAAGCTTCAGGGACACAAGAGCCTGATCCTCTGGTTCACCGGCCTATCCGGCGCGGGCAAGTCCACCGTCGCCCACGCCACCGAGGAGCGGTTGCACCAGATGGGTTGCCACACCTATGTATTCGATGGCGACAACGTGCGCCACGGCCTCTGCGGGGACCTCGGGTTCTCCATCGAGGACCGCACCGAGAACATCCGCCGGGTCGGCGAGATGGCCAAGCTCTTCATCGACGCCGGCACCATCGCCCTGACCGCCTTCATCTCGCCGTTGCGCAGCGACCGCCGGCGCGTGCGCGAGCTGGTGGAGGAGGGGGACTTCATCGAGATCTACTGCCGTTGCAGCCTGGAGGTGTGCGAGGAGCGTGACGTCAAGGGGCTGTACAAAAAGGCCCGCGCCGGAGAGATCGCCAACTTCACCGGCATCTCATCCCCCTACGAGGAGCCTGAGCAGCCGGAGCTGGTGCTGGACACCGACCAACACTCCATCGATGAGTGCGTGGACCATGTGATCGCCCTGCTCAAGGAGCGCGGCGTGTTGAAGCTGGCGGATTGATCGCCCGCCACAGCAGGCGCA
>JBFFSW010000374.1:0-1966 GCA_041572195.1 Thiohalomonadaceae bacterium
ACAGTGGTACGCGCCGGAACACTCTTGACTACCACCGCATTGGAACCGATGCGCGCCCCGTCACCGATATCGATCGGTCCCAGCACCTTGGCCCCGGCGCCGACCACCACGTCGTTGCCCAGGGTAGGGTGGCGCTTGCCCTTGTTCCAGGAGGTGCCACCGAGGGTGACGCCGTGATAGAGGGTGCAGTCATCGCCGATGACGGCGGTCTCGCCGATCACCACGCCCATGCCGTGGTCGATGAAGAAGCGCCGCCCGATCACCGCGCCGGGGTGGATCTCGATACCGGTGAGCCAGCGGGCCAAGGTAGAAAGGAAGCGCGCCAGCCACTTCAGGCGGCGGTTCCAGAGCCAGTGCGACATGCGGTGGAAGAGCACCGCCTGGAAGCCGGGGTAGACGGTGAGGATCTCGAAGACGTTGCGCGCCGCCGGGTCGCGTTCGAACACGCACCGCACATCCTCTCTCAAGCGCTGGAACAGGCCCATCTCTCTGATTCCTGACTAAATCGTAATACTAATTTTGGCACAGGCCGGGGCCCAATTACAGGGCGGCGTGCCTCGCCTGCTTCTCGGCGGCGGTGAGTATGCCGCGCAGGATGTTGTACTCCACCCGGGTGATGCGCGCGCGCAGGAACAGCCGACGCAGGCGGCGCAGTAGCTGGCGCGGGTTCTCCGGGTCAAGGAAATCAATGGCCACCAGCGCCCGCTCGAAGTGCTCGAACAGCCCCTCCAGCTCGTCGGCGGTGGCGGCCGGTTCGTACTCGTCCTCGGCGGGCGGCGGCGCGCCGCCTTCGCGGCGGGCCAGGAACAGCTCGTAGGCCAGCACCTGCACCGCCATGGCGATGTTGAGCGAGGAGTAGTCGGGGTTGGTGGGGATGTGCACCAGATAGTTGCAGCGCTCCAGCTCTTCGTTGCTGAGGCCGGAGTCCTCGCGGCCGAAGACCAGGGCGGCACGGCTCCCCTCCCCTACGGCGCTCACCAGGGCCGCGCACTCACGCGGCTCCACCTGCGGCCAGGCAATGGTGCGCAGGCGGGCGCTGGCGCCAATCGCCAGCTCACACCCGGCCAGGGCCTCGTCCAGGGACTCCACCACCCGCGCGTTGGCGAGGATGTCATCGGCCCCCGAGGCACGCGAGGTGGCCTCAGCGTGGGGGAAGCTGCGCGGAGAGACCAGCACCAGATCGGTCAACAGCATGTTCTTCATCGCCCGCGCCACCGCGCCGATGTTGCCGGGGTGGCTGGTCTCCACCAGCACGATACGAATTGCGCTCATTACATACCCTTAATTAGCGAGGCCTGATAGAATACCAGCTTCTCAGCCTGGGCTCCGGCCCCTTGGCGCGTTCTTTACAACTTCATTCAGCGGAGACCAGGTATGCATCCCCTGCTCAACATCGCCGTGCGCGCCGCGCGTCAGGCGGGCGACATCATCGCCCGTTCCATGGATCAGGTCGATAGCCTGACCATCACCACCAAGGCGCAGAACGACTACGTCAGCATGGTTGACCTGAAGGCCGAGCAGGCCATCATCAACACCATCCGCAAGGCCTACCCCGAGCATGCCATCCTCGCCGAGGAGAGCGGTGCCAGCGGCGGCAATGAAGAGTACCAGTGGGTCATCGACCCGCTGGACGGCACCACCAACTTCCTCCACGGCTTCCCCCAGTTCGCCGTCTCCATCGCCCTCAAGCACAAGGGCCGTCTGGAGCACGCGGTGGTCTACGATCCCGTGCGCCAGGACCTGTTCACCGCCAGCCGCGGCGGCGGCGCCCAGCTCAACAGCCGCCGCATCCGCGTCACCAACATCAAGAGTCTCAAGGGCTCGCTGATGGGCACCGGCTTCCCCTTCCGCCACGAGCAGCACATTGAGGCCTACCTCAAGAGCTTCAACGCCGTCTTCACCGAGGTGGCCGACATCCGCCGCGCCGGTGCCGCCTCGCTGGACCTGGCCTACGTCGCCGCCGGCA
>JBFFSW010000375.1:0-1965 GCA_041572195.1 Thiohalomonadaceae bacterium
CCTGACATCGCGGCCGTTTTCGTCTTTGTGGGCTGGATCACAGCCCGAACGGGTCATAAGATGCTTATATACCGGCGCTGAACTCTGGCGCTGGACTTAGGCGATTGAATTTTGTAAAAGGCTATATCTGAGTTATAGTTAGCCCAAAGTCATAAAGCTCATTGGCAAGTTCGTGCTACAAGTCGGTGAGTGGAATAACTAAATTAGAACTTAAGCCGCCCGCTTCGGGTGTGCCACCTAAGGGAGAAGGCATAGTGCGCAAGCTTGTCTGGACGCTGCTATCGCTGCTGCTGTGGTTACCGCTTACCGGCCACGCGCTGGGGCTCGGGGAGATTCGCCTCCATTCGGCACTGAACCAACCGTTGGATGCGGAGATCGTTCTGCTCAGTGTCGGCCGGGACGACCTGGATGGCCTCAGTGCCGAACTCGCCTCCTTCGAGGCCTTCTCCCAGCTGGGCGTGGATCGTCCCGCCTCGCTCATCCATCTGCGTTTCGCCGCCGAGAGCAAGGCCAACGGCGATCACGTCATCCACGTCACTACCACCAAGCCGGTCCGCGAGCCCTTCCTCGACTTCATCGTCGAGGTGAACTGGCGTGCCGGTCGTCTGCTGCGTGAGTACACCCTGCTGCTCGACCCGCCGCGCACCCACGAGGAGGCGGCGCCGATGGTTCAGAGCCCGGCGGCGCCCGCCACCACCACGGCCGCCCCGATGGTCGAGAGCCGCGCCGCCAGCCTGCCCGCCGCCGTCCCCGCGGCCGCCACCACCGGTGGCGCCGACAGTTACGGTCCGGTGCAGGAGACCGACACCCTGTGGGGCATCGCCCGTAATCTGCGCGGTGATCGCGCGGTCAGCGTGCAGCAGGTGATGATGGCCCTCTACCGCGGCAACCCGCAGGCCTTCGACGGCAACATCAACCGTATGAAGAAGGGCTCGGTGCTGCGCCTGGACCCGAACGAACTACGCGGCATGAGCCGCCGTCAGGCCGCCGCCGAGGTGGCGCGCCAGACCCGCGAGTGGGAAAACCACCGCATCCGCGCCGCCGAGGCGGCCGCCCAGCGTCGCACCGGCGCCGGTATCACCCCGGCGGCCCCGGCCGCCATCGCCGCCCCCGAGGAGCCGCGTCTGACCCTGTCGGTGCCGGAGGAGGGCGAGCGCAAGGCCGCCGGTCCCGCCGGTGCTGGTGAGGATGCGGACAGCCTGCGTCGCGACCTGATGAGCGCGGAGGAGGCGACCGAGGTCAGCCGTCGCGAGAATCTGGAACTGCAGAAGCGCATGGCCGAGCTGGAGCGCCAGTTGGCCGACATGCAGCAGCTGCTCAGCCTCAAGGACCAGGACCTGGCCGTGCTCCAGGCCCAGCTGCGCGGCGAGGAGGCCCCAGCCGTGGAGCCGGTGGCCGAGGCCCCGGTTGAGTCCGCGGTCGAGTCCGCGGTGGTCGAGGCCATCGCCCCGATGGTGCCCCCGGCTGAGGTGCCCGCGGCCGCTGAGCCCACCAAGTCGGTCGAGCCCGTGGCCCCGGTCGAGCCGGTTGCCAAGCCCAAGCCGCCCGTTGCCCCCGTGCCGGTGGTGCAGCCCAGCTTCGTCGATGAAATCATGGCCCTGTTGATGGGTAACCTGATGGCCATTGCGGCTCTGGGTGGAGTGCTGCTGCTGATCCTCGGCCTGATCGTCTACCGTCGCCGCAAGGGCGGGGACCTCCACGAGAGCATTCTCAGCGGCGGTACCTCCTCGATGATGCGTAGCGGCGAGGACGAGAACAGCTCCACCGAGACCTCCTTCTTCAGTGACCTGGCCTCCGGCGCCAACGCGGTGCCCGAGGAGAGCGAGGTGGATCCGCTTACCGAGGCCGATGTCTACATGGCCTACGGCCGCTTCCAGCAGGCCGAGGAGCTGCTCAAGGAGGCGATCGAGGAGAACCCCGAGCGCGCCGAGCTGCACGTCAAGCTGCAGGAGCTCTACTACAAGA
>JBFFSW010000376.1:0-1953 GCA_041572195.1 Thiohalomonadaceae bacterium
ATGGCTTCGAGCCGCGCACCGCCGAGGATGCCGCGGCGCTGGAGAAGGGGTTGGGGCGGGATCGAGAGCGTGAGGTGGTGGCCTGGGGGGATGTCTCGGCCCTCGGCGATGAACTCTACGCCAGCGTGCCGCCGGGCCTGGCCGAGGTGGCGCTGGAGGAGTGCGCGGAACTGGGGCTGGGGGCGGAGGCCGCCTGCGAGTCGCTGCTGCGCATTCGCGTGGCGGCGGATGACGCGCGGCTGGGGCGCCTGCGCTGCATCCATCAGTGGCTGATCCCCCTGGCCGAGGCGGAGCGCCCGAATCCCGCTCTACTCAAGGAGTGGGGCCGCGGCGAGCTGGAGTCGCTGTTGGCTGGGTTGCTAGAGCGGGCCGAGCCTTTAAAACAGTGGCGCGATTGGCTGAACACGGAGGCCAAACGGCTGCGCTTCCGCCTCTTCCTGGACCTGGGCAAGGCCCACCGCGAGCAACTGCGCCGCGCCGCCGGTGTGGCCCGCGAACGGCTGGCCCCCTTCGAGATCATCGACAACCCCTCCGCCTATCAGGTCGAGCTGGGGCTGGTGGCGCGGGGTGATCAGGTGCTGCTGGCGATGAAGCCCAGTTTCCTCGGCGACGAGCGCTTTGGCTATCGCCAGCGGGACGTGGGTGGCTCCATCAACCCGGTGATGGGGGCCTGCCTGGCGCGGCTGCTGGGCGGGGCCGATGGCGGTGTGGTGATCGACCCCACCTGCGGCAGCGCCACCCTGCTCATCGAGCGCGGCATGCTGGATGCGAAGGCGCGGCTGCGTGGCATCGAGGTGAGCCCCACCGGGCGCGCCGCCGCCGAGGCCAACCTGGCGGCGTCGGGCTTCAGTGACCGCTCGGCCATCTGCGCGGGCAGCGCCGCCGAGGCCCACTGCTGGCAGCCCTTCGAGCGGCTGCTCGCCAACCTCCCCTTCGGCATGCGGGTTAAGGGGGAGGCGCAGGGGGTCCCGGCCCTCTATCGCGCCATCATCGGCCACATCGGCAAGAATCTGCGCCCCGGTGGTCGCGCCCTGCTCTACAGCGCCAATGCCGGGGCCCTGGATGGGGCGATCAAGAAGGCCTGGCGCGGCAGGCCGCCGCGGCGGCTGAAGAGCCGCTCCGGCGGGCTGGATGTGGTGATCCGTATCCTCGAGAAATAATTACAGATCGTTATGGCTGCCGTCGCAGAACGGTGGGTTCTTGCTGTGCTTGCAGCCGCACAGCCAGAGGGTGGACTTCTCGGCCACGTTGAAGCTTAGCGGCTGGAAGTCGGTGCCCTGGTGGGAGCCGTCGCAGAAAGGCTGGTTGGTGCTTCGGCCGCAGCTGCAGAACCAGTACTCCCCCGCTTCCAGCTCCATCTCGTAAGGCCCCTTTTGGGCGATGATCGGCTCGCTCATGTTCCCTCCTGCATATGGTTGTGTGTCTAGCGTAAACCTAGTTCATTACTGGCCAATTGCTATGGGGGAGCGCATGGGCTGCATATCTTGTTAGATAGTCGACTTTGTCCTACGGGAAAGTAGGAAAAGGACTACAGACGTAATTCCTGAGTGGTCTATACTGGAACTCGTTGTCTTTCTGGGGAAGAGGAGGTTCAACGATGTTGGCAGTAGAAGCAACGGAGGCTCTGCAGCGGGGACGCCAGGCCATCGAAAACAAACTGCGTGAGGAGATTGCCGTACTTAGCGGCGAGCTGGAGCGTATCAGTCCCCACAGCAATGGAGAGTGCGACCGCTGGTCCCTGCGTATGTATGGGCAACTGGTGGAGCGTAAGCGCCAACTGCTGGAGAGTCTGGCCTCGGTGCACTGAGGCGGGCTCAAGAAGAAGAAGAGAAGAACGGCGGGACCGGGCAACCGGCCCCGCCGTTTTTTTATTCGACGACCGAGTCCAGGGCGGCCTGCAGGTAGGGGGGCAGGGCGGCGGCGCCGCGATGGGTCTCGGCGCTGTAGTAGAGG
>JBFFSW010000377.1:0-1952 GCA_041572195.1 Thiohalomonadaceae bacterium
ATCCAGGCGGCCAGGGTCTCGATGATCTCGGTCTGCGGGGTGATGGGGAAGGCGGGGATGTAGTCGGCCCGCGCCAGCCGCGCCCCCCAGGCGGCGGCGCCGTTGCCGGTCAGTAACAGGCGACTCATTCGTCTTTCTCCCGCGCCTCGGGGACCGCCTCGATGGCGTGCGGCGGGCACTGGGCGACGCACACCAGGCAGCCCTTGCAGTGGTCGTAGTCGATCACCGGCCTCCCCTCCTCCACGGCGATGGCGCCGTCCGGGCAGTAGGTGCTGCACACCCACCAGCAGTTGTTGCAACGCTCGTAGTCGATCACCGGGCGCATGGTGCGCCAGGCGCCGGTCTTCAGCGCGGCGGTGTTATCGGCGGCGTGGATCACCGGCGCGGAGATGCGCGCCTCCTCGAAGGGGAGCTCCAGCCACTCGGGGGGCGTGAAGCCCTGCGCCGACTCCGATGAGCCCTCGCCGACGCGATGCTCCGAGTCGGCCATCACATCGTAGGCGTGCAGGGCGCGCCGACGATTCTTCTCCAGAATATCCGCGCCCAGGTGACCCAACTCCTGCCGCAGGGCGGCGTCGATGCGCTCGCGCGACAGGCCGCAGAGGGCGGCGGCGGCCCCGGCGCAGAGGGCGCCGACGAAGGGCATCTCGGCACGGTCGGCACTCTCGTCAATGGCGGGCAGGACGACGATGGCGCCGGGGAAGTTGAGCCGCGCGCGCCACTCATCCACCGGCGTGTGGCTGTTGATCAGCATCAGGGTGTGGGCGTCGGCCCCAGCCAGGACAGCGGCGGCGGGCAGCCCCACCAGGGTGTCGTCGGCGACGATGATGAGGTCGGGGCGGGTGATGATGCCGCGCTCGTTGATGGGCGCGCGGTCCGCACGGACGAAGGCGAAGATGGGCGCGCCGCGACGCTCGGCGCCATAGCGTGGTGCGTCCTGCACCTCGTAGCCGTCGATAAAGAAGGCGCTGCCGAGGATGCGGCTGGCGGTCTTCATCCCCTGACCGCCGCGACCGTGGAAGCGGATGCGGTACATGTCGCTAGACCCAGTTCGGTCCCATGGAGAAGAGGTTGAAGCGGCGGAAGCCCATCGCCTTCTCCACCCGCTCGCGCGCCATCTTCTGCGAGGCCTCACGCGGCAGGCACTGATCGCGCTTGGCCATCTTCAGCACCTGCTCGGTGTTGCGCCGCAGCTTCTCCTCGATAGCCGCCAGCGCCGCCGACTCGGTGGCGCCGTGGTACTCCATGGCCGCGCAGATCACCCCGCCGGCGTTGGCGATGAAGTCGGGCACGCAGAGGATACCGCGCTCGGCCAGCGCCTTCTCGGCGCCCAGGGTGAAGGGGATGTTGGCCCCCTGCACCACCAGTCGGGTGTTGAGGCGATGGACGTTGTCGTCGTGAATCACATCGGGACGGGCGGCGGGGATCCAGATGTCGCACTCGACATCGATGACGCCGTCGCTCTCCATCTTCGTGGCGTCCTCGTAGTCGGTGACGCAGCGCCCCTGCTCCTTGAGGGCCAGCAGGGCATCGACATCCAGCCCCGCCGGGTTGTGGACCGCCCCCTCCGAGTCGGCCACCGCCACCAGAACGGCCCCTTTTTTGGCGAGAAAGCGCGCCACGTTCTTGCCCACGGCGCCGAAGCCCTGGACCACGAAGCGCGCCCCCTCCAGCGGGAAGTCACAGTGGCCGAGCGCCACCTCGACCACGTGGGAGAGCCCCCAACCGGTGGCGCCGATCTCATCCAGGGGGATGCCGCCCAGTTCACGCGGCAGGGCCACCACCCGCTCCACCTCGTCGCGGATCCAGGCCATGCACTCCTCGTCGGTGCCCATGTCGGGGGCGAAGATGTAGGACTCCTCGTTGCGCAGGGCCGAGGCCATGGTGCGCAGCAGATGCTGCTTTTTCGCCTTGTCCATCTTCGGGTCGCCCTGGATGACGATCTTGCCGCC
>JBFFSW010000378.1:0-1944 GCA_041572195.1 Thiohalomonadaceae bacterium
AGATCTCCTCCGAGCTGGAGGGCCAGGCGCTGGCGGCCACCGGCGCCAGCCGGGTCGAGGCCTTCCCGCTCTACTTCGCCCTCGGCGGCGAGCTGGAGGCGGGCTACCTCTGGCAGCAGCGCGCCCGCGGCCTGCACGGGCTGGGTTACGCCATCAATCTGGGCTATCGTGGGCGCCTCAACTGGTTTATCGCCGGGCAAGGTGAGGAGAACAACCCGGCCCCCGGCACCCTGGTTCTGGAGATGGAGCGGCGTGATATCATGCATGGCCCCTTTATTCAGGCCAGTATCATCTACTGAGCCGATAAGAACAGAAGAATCAAAGTGTTATGACCACAAGCTATACCGCCGACGCAATCGAGGTACTCTCCGGCCTGGAGCCGGTACGCAAGCGCCCCGGCATGTACACCCAGACCGAGCGCCCCAACCACCTGGCCCAGGAGGTGATCGACAACTCGGTGGACGAGGCCATCGCCGGGCACTGCCGGAGCATCGAGGTGACCCTGCACCCGGATCACTCTCTGGAGGTGAGGGATGATGGCCGCGGCATGCCGGTGGACATCCATCCGCGTGAGGGGATCCCCGGGGTCGAGGTGATCCTCACCAAGTTGCACGCCGGTGGCAAGTTCTCCAACAAGAACTACCAGTTCTCCGGCGGTCTGCACGGCGTCGGCGTCTCCGTGGTCAACGCCCTCTCCAAACACCTGGAGGTGTGGGTGCGCCGTGACGGCAACGAGTACAACATCGCCTTCAAGGACGGCCACAAGGTTTCCGACCTGAAGGTGGTCGGCACGGTGGGCAAGCGCAACACCGGCACCACCGTCAAATTCTGGCCTGACCCCCAGTTCTTCGATTCGCCGAAATTCTCGGTGCCCCGACTCAAGCACAATCTGCGCGCCAAGGCGGTGCTCTGCCCGGGCCTGCACATTAAGTTCAACGACCTGGTGGGTGGCGAGCAGTACGAGTGGCACTACGAGGACGGCCTCAAGGACTACCTGCTGGACGAGCTGCAAGGGGCCGAGCTGTTGCCCGAGGAGCCCTTCCTCGGCAACTTCTCCGCCACCACCGAGGCCGCCGACTGGGCGGTGGTGTGGCTGCCCGAGGGGGGCGCCGAGGCGGTCGGCGAGAGCTACGTCAACCTTGTGCCCACCGCCCAGGGCGGCACCCACGTCAACGGCCTGCGCACCGGTCTTACCGAGGCGATGCGCGAGTTCTGCGAGTTCCGCAACCTGCTGCCGCGCGGGGTCAAGCTGGCCCCCGACGATGTCTGGGACAAGGTCAGCTACATCCTCTCGGTAAAGCTGGAGGACCCGCAGTTCTCCGGCCAGACCAAGGAGCGGCTCTCCTCGCGCGAGTGCGCCCCCTTCGTCTCCGGGGTGGTCAAGGATGCCTTCTCCCTGTGGCTCAACCAGCACCACGACCTGGGCGAGCGCCTGGCCGAGCTGGCCATCTCCAACGCCCAGTCGCGCCTGCGTGCCGGCAAGAAGGTGGTGCGCAAGAAGGTGACCTCCGGTCCCGCCCTGCCCGGCAAGCTGGCCGACTGCTCCAGCTCCGACCCCATGCGCGGTGAGCTGTTCCTGGTGGAGGGTGACTCCGCCGGTGGCTCCGCCAAGCAGGCCCGCGACCGCGAAACCCAGGCCATCATGCCGCTGCGCGGCAAGATCCTGAACACCTGGGAGGTGGACCCGCAGCAGGTGCTCGCCTCGCAGGAGGTACACGATATCGCCGTCGCCATCGGCGTCGACCCCGGCTCCGACAACCTCGACGGCCTGCGCTACGGCAAGGTCTGCATCCTCGCCGACGCCGACTCCGACGGCATGCACATCGCGACGCTGCTCTGCGCCCTGTTCGTACGCCACTTCCGGCCGCTGGTCGCCGCCGGCCACGTCTATATGGCGATGCCGCCGCTCTACCGCATCGACGTCGGCAAGGAGACCTTCTACGC